>CAZMDZ010000018.1:0-1656 GCA_964565175.1 uncultured Planctomycetales bacterium | reverse complement strand
AACCTGCGATGGCGGCACCGCTGCCAACATCGAGCGGACTTCGTCGGCAATACTGAGGTCGTCCGAGGATTGCTCAGCTAAGAATACGTCGCGCTCGGCCGAAAGTGCGGAGTTTGATATCCAGAATTTTCGCCGTCTCTTCCACGCCGACGCCACCGAAAAATCGCAAGTCAACGGCCTGAGCCATTTCAGGATCCGCCTCGCGCAACTCACTCAATGCCAAATCTAAGGCTTCTAGATCGATCGAACGGTCCTCAAAAACGGCCGCCAGTTCTTCCACTTCAAGATTCGCTCGATTGCTTCGCCTATTTCGCTTGCGAAAGTAATCAATCAAAACATGACGCATCGCCAAGGAAGCCGTCGCCAAAAAATGCTGGCGGCTGCGCCACCCTTGGCCCCGGCTGCCCCCAAGGCGAAGATACGCCTCATTGACCAATTCGGTGGCCTGCAAGCTGATGCCCAGCGGTTGCCCTTGCACCTGACGCCTCGCTCGCCCATACAACTCGGTGTAAAGCAGCCGAAATAACTCCTCTTTAGCGGACGCATCCCCCTCTTGGATACGCTCCAAAATTGCACAAACCTGTGCTTCAGTAAGAGGGGATGAAGTTTCCATTGTGGTGGCAAAAAACGGCGAAAACGAATTCCCGCCGACCAATGGATTCTTCCAGAATGCTTTCTCAAGCGCAAATCTAATTCCTGTCATCAAAAGCAAACACGAACACGCACAGGCAATCGGCCAAAAAGATTTTTCGATGGAATCTGGCCGAATAAATTTGCCTGTTCGTGTACCACTACATGTGGAATCGAATCAACCATTTTCACCCCAAGAGCTTTGGCCCGCTCACGGTCCTCGCTCTCCTCGCGCCGAGCTGTTCGTTAGCCAAACCCCTCGGTGAACTCGCAACTCCAGGTCCCCTACCCGTAGAAAACCCAGGCTATTTTGACATCGGCGCAGGCTATGGAGTCATTGCCGGCGGCGGGCCAGATGCCAGTGGCTACATGTTTTCGGTCAAGGCTTATCCCGCTGGCCGCTGGTACTCAAACGTGCTTTCCGTAGGTGAAAATGCCAAAGAAAACATCACTGAAATCCTCCAGGACAAAAAAGTCAAAACGAAGGAGGAGTTACAAAAGTTGACCGATGATGGTGTCGCGGCCGATGGAGCCGACGGAGCCCAACAAGTTGCTCAACAAAAGTTAGATGATGTGAAACAAGAAATCGCCGCTTGGGACCAAACCTCTTCGTGGTCGGGCAACGTAGTGGCGATGAAAGAGAGTGATTGGAAAAATAGAGTCTCGATCTTCTACGGCCACTCACTTTCAGACTTTGAGGGTGGCGGCGTTTCAGGCTCCTACAAATGCGTTGGGATTGGCTATGACGTGGCGCCAGAATTTGCACTGCAATTTGGCATTGGCGCATTTGACCCTGCAGGCGGCGGAGAGCTGGACATTCAATCCTTTGTCGGCATCTCGTTGAATCTCAACGCTTTCAAATCTCTCGTCAACGGTGCGTCGTTGTAACGCCGCGGACAAGCGCAAATCCGTGGGGCGACGAGGTGGTCGCCCCTAACGGAACAGTTTCTGCGCTTGGATCTTGACGCCATGGCCGACGAACTCCAGGGCGTTGACCTTGCCACTGGGGTCGCGCTTGAACTCGAA
>CAZMDZ010000017.1:0-20879 GCA_964565175.1 uncultured Planctomycetales bacterium | reverse complement strand
GGTCGCGGATAAGGAGCGCCGCTTTAACGGCTCTCAGATTCGTTTGACCGCCGGGGAAGATGGCGGATTAAAAGTGAAGGATATGCGGCTACGCTCGCGGTAGCTCGTCGGTCCACTCGAAACGATTCTGTAGCAGCAAGGCGACGCGGAAAGCGTGGCCGTCGATGAGTGCGTGCAAAGCCATGGCCAAGAATAGGTGGCCGCTGAACCCATACAAACCAGCGAAAATCAAACCGGCAGTTGCGGTTTTCAAAATGCCTTGTCGACCTTGATAAAGGTGGGCAAAGCCAAACGCCAGCGACGACGCCACCACTGCGCCCCACAGCGGCATCCAGGTTTGCAGCCACCAGATCAAAAAGCCGCGATACGCCAACTCTTCGCTAAAGCCAACCACAGCTGCAAGCAGATAACTCAACCGCAACTCGCGACGATTGTGCGGCAGTAGATCCATGAAGCCAACCAACTGGCTCCACGCTTCGGTGCGCAGCTCCTCACTCCCGCGCAGGCGTCGGCGCATCCACCACAGCGCGAGCACGGCAAGAATGAAAATGCCGACGTCCATTGCTGCTTGCTTGCCGTCGGGAAGGGTGAAGCCGAGCGATTCCGGCGACCGTTCCAGCCACAGCCAATGGCTGAGTAGAGTGATGGAGGTCGCGCTCTGCACCATGATTAAGCGCAGATAGGTTTCGCGACGGAATTGGATCAATCCTTCGGCCAGTGCCGCTTGCAAACTGCGGTGCGCAAGCAAGCCGAGCGCTGGCACGCCAATGAGCAGTACAGCGGCGAAAAGCGCGTCGATCCAAGGAGCAAATTCAGCCATTGCGGCTTAGAGCGTTAACTCCAACTCGGCCAACAACGGCGCGTGATCCGACGCCACGGGTTCCTTCAGGGTGCGCACTTCACGCACCTGCCAATTGTGCGAACTGGACATCAAAATCCAATCGATTTTTCGCTCGGGTTGGGTCGACGGAAAAGTGGGAAGGTCGAGCGGCGCTGCTGGGTTTAGCCACTGATCCAGAATTTTGATCGGTTGGCTACCCGGCTGGGCGTTGAGGTCGCCCAAAACCAAAGTGGGCAGCTCACTGGGGAAGAGCTCCATGTTCAAGTGCTTGGCTTGGGCAACGCGGTCGCTTGGATCCGAAGTGTGATCGAAGTGCGTGCTGACGAAGCGCATTTTGCGTTGACTCTCCGGCATTTGAACGGTGACCATGACGGCGACTCGGTCTTCGTGATGGGGTTCCGCTGGCAACGCAATGGTTTCGACGCGCAGGATAGGCCAACGGGAAAGAACCGCGTCGCCGTAAGCGCCGTCGGAATAGTGGATGGCGCGGCCGAAGCTGTGGTACATGCCGGTCAGTCGCGCCAATTCGGCGGCTTGGTCGACGCGATTGGCGCGTTTGGTCAGTACTTCGACTTCTTGCAGTGCGACGAGGTCGGCGTTGGAGCGGCGGATGACGTCGGCGAGGCGGGGGAGATCAAAAACGCCGTCGTTGCCTTCGCCGTGATGAATGTTGTAAGTGAGTACCGTGACGCGATCGGCGGCTTGGGTTTGGCTGGCCGGATCATCGCCGTTGTCGGTGGCTGGTTGCTGGCAGGCGGCAAAAGCGAGCAGCGGAAGGGCGAAGAGTAGGTTGGTGACCCGGGGGCGCATACCCGGATCATAGGTGGCTGCGGCTTGCCAAGTGTGCCTTCCGTTTCCGGCGATGCTTAGGCGCCAGAGGGAGCCGCGGTTTGCACCGACTGGTTGGCGCCGGCTTCGAGCGCGGTGTGCATCAAAGAAGCGGCGAGGTCGCCGTCGCGATTCTCCAGCGCGCGCACGATGCGCAGGTGCACTCCCCAAGTGCGAGCGGCGACGCTTAGATTGACCTTGAGGCCCAAAGTGCGATGGCAGTGGAACAGTTGGGTCAGTACCCGCGAGTTGCGAATGGTGCGATCGAAGTGGCGGTTGCGCGCGGCGCCGATCAAGGTGTTGTGGAAGCGCTCTTCTTGCTCAAACCACTTCATCAGCTCCGCGCCCTCGAGGTGGGGGATGGTGCGCAGGGCGTCGGCGGTTTGATGTTGATGCTCGCAGACTTCGCGCAGGATCGATAACTCTGGCGCGGTGATGGCGTGCGCAGCTTTGCGGGCGGCAAATGGCTCCAAGGCTTGACGAAATTCGTACAGCTCGAGGATCTCGTTGAGTTCTGGCCGGCGCACGAACGAACCCGCGCCGGGCATGTGATCGACGATGCCTTCGGCGGCGAGGCGCCCTAAGGCTTCACGCACCGGGTTGAGGCTAGCGCCCACTTCCGCCGCCAATTGGCGAGTGACCAGCCGATGGCCGGCTGGGTATTCGCCGCTCAACACCCGGCTGCGGATGTGCGAATAGGCGCGAGCTGTTATGCTTGAACCATCATGATGGATCATCGCATCATTCTGCCTCATCCTTCCGCTGAGGTCAATGCCAAAAAACGCCCTTGGATGGCGATTTTCTTGGTTTTTATGCTGGTAGTGTCGGTCGCCGATTCTGCCCAAGCACAGCGTGCCAAGCGCATCGCCTGCGTCGGCGATTCGATCACCGAGGGCAACGCCAACGCCGATTACGAGCGCAATAGTTGGCCGCAGATTTTGGATCGTTTGCTGGAGCGAGACTTCCCCGGTCAATTCCAGGCGGCGAATTTTGGCCGCTCCGGCGCGACCCTGCTGAAGAACGGTCACAAGCCGTATTGGGAGCAGGATGTGTTCCGGCGCAGCAGCGAGTTCCAGCCGCAAATCGTGATCATCAATCTAGGCACCAACGACGCCACCGCGCGGAATTGGAGTGCCCACGGCGGCGAGTTTGAGCAGGATTATCGAGCGTTGATCGAGCATTATTTGAGCCTCGGTCCTGGTGGGGACGGCGAAGACGTTGGTGGCGAAGGGGGCGGCAAAGTTGGTGGTGGCGAAGCGGTTGAAGGGCAGCGACCCGTCAAGATTTGGCTGAGTAACTTGACGCCGATGCACGCGCCGCATCCGCTCACTGCGGAGTGTGAACCGAATCGAGTTGTGGTGGAGCAGATCATTCAACGTCTGGCGGCGGAGTTTGAGTGCGGGGTAATTGATTTCAAGGCGCCGTTGGTCGGCAAACCGGAATTGCTGCCCGATGGATTGCACCCGAATACTGCAGGGAATGAGTGGATGGCGATGGCTGCCTACCGAGCTCTGACTGGATCGGAACCGGCGCCGGATTCAAGCATCCACCCGCTTTTTCCATTGGAAGGGGTTGCGACTCAGTTGATTGCGGATGGGGAGAACGTCGGCATGCGGATGGGCGGATGGAAGACTGTGCCAGCGAAGTGGCTGCAGGGCACCGGCGCCAAGAATGAATTGCTGGCGGGTGTTCAGATCATGGAGGGTGACTTTTTGCTGGCCGCCCGGATGCGCATGCTTGGGCAAGAAAATTCGGCTGCCGGGTTTTTTATCAATCAGAATTTCTTTGGCTTTGAAGGCGCGAGTGGAACCGCTTTTCGCAATGGTCCGCAAATGAAAGGGCTGCGATTGCTTCATCCGGCTGAGTTGCTGTGGCCGCGGGAGAGTTGGATTGATTTTCACGTACTGCGGAGTGGCGACACGGTTTGGTTCATGGTCAACGGCCGAGTTGTGGATATGGCACTCATGCCCGGGCCGATTACGCGGTTTGGTTTTGACCCGACGCGCAGCAAGATGCAGATCTCTCAGTTGAGTGTGATTGGCCACCTGCGCGAGATGCGCTTACCGCAATTGGAAAAGCGCAGTGTTCAGCTGCCGTGGGTAGATTTGTCCATGCGCGCCCAGCAGCAAGGGTTGGTGCGCGTGGGCGAGGTCCATTTTTTCAAGCAGCCGCAGATTTCGTCCGCCGATGGCAAGCGGGTGCTTGAGTTTTTGCCCCAGCGCAGTGGCAACGGCAACAGCATGGTTCGCTATCGTGCCATTGATGGCGATGGCGATGGCGATGGCGAGTGGGGCGAACCGCGAGAGATGGTGGCGGCGCTGACTGGGAAATGGCATCAACCGCATCTACTAGCGGATGGATCGTGGGCGATTTGCTTCTGGGACAACCATCCAACCAGTCCAACCAACGGGAATTGGGTGGCCTGGGTCGGCACCTTCGACGACATTTTGCAGCAAAAAGAGGCCGCTTTACCTGCAAGCTGCTTCCGCCAGTGCCGACTTCGGGGGTAAACCCAGAGGGCACTTTTTGGGTGAAGGGGAAGAGCGTTTGGGAAACCCAGCCCTTGGGGATCTTTCCCGACGTGGAGCGTTTCTTGCCGGCGATGACCGAATTGCTGCCCACTCGTGGATTCAATATTCCGATTGTCGATTTAGATCAGGATGCCGGACGTCATGTGTTGGTGGATCGCGAAAAGGGGCAATATCTTGGACATGTTTCGACCGAATTGCTCGAGGATGGCAAAACCATTCTCGCCGTCTACCCCAAAGGCCACGGTCGCGGACCAATTGTTTACAAGCGATCCAATGACGGTGGGAAAACTTGGTCGGAGCGGTTGCCGACTCCTGCGAATTGGTCGACCAGTAAGGAAGTGCCGACCATTCATCGAGTGATCGATCCGCTGACTGGTAAGAAGCGTTTGATCTTGTGGTCCGGTCTTTACCCAGCGCGGCTGGCCGTCAGTGAGGACGACGGAGTCCAGTGGTCGGAGCTAAAACAGGCTGGCGATTGGGGCGGAATTGTGGTGATGGGCTTTGTCGAGCGGATGAAGAATGGCGATTACATTGCCATGTTCCACGACGACGGTCGCTTCATCAACGCCAAAGCTAATCGCCAAAGTCCGTCGGTGTTCACGCTCTATCAAGTGCGGAGTAAGGACGGTGGTTTGACTTGGGGGGAGCCGCAGGTGATTTGGACCGGGTCGGATATTCATCTTTGTGAACCCGGCTGTGTGCGATCTCCTGATGGCAGCACCTTGGCAGTGTTACTACGGGAAAATAGTCGCAGTCGCAACAGCTATGTAATTTTCTCGACTGACGAAGGGGAAAGTTGGAGCGCGCCGCGTGAATTGCCTGCTAGTTTGACGGGAGATCGTCACACCACTCTGTATCTCGCCGATGGGCGTTTGTTGATCACCTTTCGCGATACTGCCCATCAAAGTCCAACTCAAGGCGATTGGGTGGCCTGGGTCGGAACTTGGGAAGATTTGCATTACGGTCGTGCTGGCCAATACCGGGTTCGTATCAAAGACAACAAGCATCGCTGGGATACCACCTACCCGGGTCTAGAGCTGCTTCCAGATGGAACTGTAGTGACCACAACCTATGGTCATTGGGAGGAAGGCGAGCAGCCATACATTTTGTGCGCTCGCTTTACCCCACAAGAGCTCGACGCCAAAGCGGCGGCGCTGCCGAGTAAGTCCACGCTCTTTTCACAGGGGATGGAGGGTTGTCATACCTACCGGATTCCCGCCTTGGTAACGACCAATGATGGAACCCTAATCGCTTGTTGCGATGCGCGTTTAAACAGCAGCCGTGACCTGCCGAACGACATTCACACTGTGATTCGTCGCAGCACCGATGGCGGCCGTACTTGGGGCAAGATACGCCAGATCCACACGCCGCCATCGGGCGAAGGTACTGCCGACCCCTGTTTGGTGGTCGATCGATCAAACGGTCGGATCTGGTGTGCAATTACTTGGTCGAGTGCCGTTGGTTGGTACAACTCCAAGCCGGGTTATGGCGGCGATTCTTTCCATAATTACTTGATCTATTCCGATGACGATGGCCTGAGTTGGTCGCAACCCATGGACATTACGACAGCAATCAAAGAGCAAGCATGGATTAGTGCCTGGTTTAGCCCTGGGAGTGGAATACAAGCCGAATCCGGCCGTTTAATGATTCCCTATTCAGCCGCGCATACTCGTCAAAAGGTTTACTCTTATGTCGCCATCAGTGATGACCATGGCAAGAGTTGGTCTCATGTCGGCCCGACTGGTTCGGAGACCAATGAATCGATGCTGGCGCAGCTAGCCGACGGCACCGTGATCAGCAATATGCGCTCGACCGCCGGCTTCCATCAACGCGCGATTAGCAGATCGGCCAATGACGGAGATACGTGGGAACCACAACGTCACGACGCGGCGCTGGTGGAGCCCGTTTGCCAAGCGAGCATTTTGACGGTCCCTGCCAAGCTCACTCCGGATGGCCGGGAATGGTTGGTGTTCTGTAACCCCGCCAGCAAAAAACGCGAAAACCTCACCCTCAAAGTCAGTTTTGATGGCGGAGTCAGTTGGCCGGTCTCGCGCTTGCTGCAAGCTGGGCCTACGGCGTATTCGTGCCTGACTTTGTTGCCCGAAGGCGGGATAGGGGTTTTGTATGAATGTGGCGAAAACAACGCCTATGAGCGCATCGATTTTGCTCAGTTCCCTCTGCAATGGCTGATGGAGGAAAAGTCATGAATCGCTTTCAACTCATCGCTGCCGCGTTCACACCCATGTCAGAAAACGGCGAGCTCCGTTTGGATGTGGTTCCGGCACTGGTTGAATTTGCACTCAATCAAGGGGAACTGGATGCTGCTGGCAACGGACCCATCGATGGCTTATTCATCGGTGGAAGCACCGGAGAGTTCAGCTCTCTAACCGTGGAAGAGCGCAAAAATCTCGTCGCCGCTTACCACCAGGCCGCCTCGGGGCGCACGAAGTTATTTGCTCATGTCGGCAGTAGCAGCATCGAAGAGTCCAAAGACCTCGCGGCTCATGCCGAAGCCTTGAAGCTAGATGCCATTGGTTACGCTCCACCGTTCTACTTTCGCACCGGCAGTGTGCAAGCGGTCGCCGATTGCCTGCAACAGGTTGCCAGTGCCGCTCCGCAAACACCACTTTACTACTATCACATTCCGCCGCTAACCGGCGTGCATATTCGCATGGTCGATCTCCTCCCTCTGGTCGAGGGCAGCATCCCCAGTTTCGCCGGAATCAAATTCAGTTGCACCGATCTCGACGACTTGGTGCGCTGCGTGCAAAGTCCCTTCGAAATGCTGTTTGGCGCCGACGAAATGTTGCTGTCGGGTATGGCAACGGGGGCGGCGGGAGCCGTCGGCAGTACCTATAACTTTTTGGCACCGCAGTACCGGAGAGTCATTCAAGCATATGAGGAAGGTGACATGAAACGCGCCCAATGCGATCAAAGCGAAGTCAGCAAAGTCGTTCATGACATCTTGAAGTTTGGCGGATTGAATGCCATCAAAGCATCGATGACTTGCCTTGGCGTGGACGTTGGTCCGCCACGTTTGCCGTTGCAACCCTTAACTTCGAACCAGATGTCCCAACTCAACGAGGTTTTGCATGTGGCAGCTACTGCTTAGTTTGCCGCTCCTGCTGCAGAGCGTAGGTGTGCCAGCGTCGCCTGCAGATCGGCAGTTGGGCGGAATGAGGCGTCTGCCAGGACAAGTCGAATTGCTGCCGCAATTGCCAAATCAAACCGGTTTGGGCGGGCCGATTGCTGGGACCCACAACGAGGTATTGATCGTCGGCGGCGGCGCCAACTTCCCAACTCCGTTGCTAGAGGGTGGGGCAAAGGTATGGCACTCTCAACTATGGGCCTTGCGCCCCGGCTTCAAAGTGTGGAAGCAAGTCCAAGCTTTGCCCAAGCCGTTGGCCTACGCCGCCTGCGCCTCCAGCGAACACGGAATTGCCGTAGTCGGTGGCAGCGATAAAGAAAAAGTTTACGCCGACGCATTCCTCATTCAGTGGGACGTTGATAGCCAACAGGTGCAGTTTCAAGACTTGCCGCCGCTTCCTCATCCAACTGCATTCGGCGCTGCAGAAATCATTCATGACCAGCTCTATGTGCTCGCTGGCAAAAGTGAAAAGTCCGACGCAAGTCTTAGCGGTGATTTTTGGAGTTTGGATCTTTCGAACCCCACTGCCAAATGGCAAACCCTGCCAAGTTATCCCGGTGCACCGCGGTTCAAAATGGCATCTGCCATTCACGCACCCGACCTCCACCAAGAGTCATTCCTTTATCTGATCTCCGGCTCCGACGCCGACCTCCACGCCCTAACCGACGTCTACCGCTATCAACCCAGCAGTCAAAACTGGACCCAACTCGCCGACCTCCCCACTGCCGCCAACGCTTCCACAGCCTTAACTTGGAAGGGCGATTCCATCTTCACTTTTTCCGGAACCACCGACGCCGATCTCTTTGAAAACGGCGAAATCATCCCGCTGGAAGAGCGCAGCAGTTTTTCGCCGCGCATTCAAATCTATGACATTCCAAACAACACTTGGAGTGAACCCAGCAGCCTCACCCTAGGCGTAGTCACCACCCGCGCAGTCGAGTGGAACGATCGCATGGTGATTCCATCCGGCGAAACTCAAGCTGGTATTCGCACCCCTGAAGTTCAAAGCATTCAGCCGGTCCCTGTCAACGGCATGATCCTTGGCGGGACCTCCAGCGCATTCAGCACCGCCGACAAGCTGGTCCTCCTCTTTTACCTAGCAATTATGCTCGGCGTCGGCATCTATTTCGCTCGCCGCAACAATTCGACCGAAGACTTCTTTCTGGCCGGTCGCAAAATTCCCTGGTGGGCAGCGGGTATTTCGATCTTCGGCACCCAACTTTCTGCCATCACTTTTATGGCCATCCCGGCCACCGCATTCGGCAGCGATTGGCGGCGCTTTGCAGGATCGCTGATGGCAATGCCGGTTTTTCTGATCGTCATTTACTTTTACTTACCGCTCTTCCGCCGTCTCAAAATCACCACTGCTTACGAATATCTCGAGCAACGCTTTTCACTCACCATCCGCCTACTTGCTAGCGGCCTTTTCATCCTTTTTCAAATCGGCCGCATGGGCATCGTGCTGCTGCTGCCAGCAATCGCCCTTTCCGCGGTGACCCAAATGCCAACTCACATCTGCATCGCAATGATGGGGGTATTGGCCACGCTTTACACTGCCATGGGTGGCATCTCCGCCGTGATTTGGACCGACGTACTCCAAGTTTTCGTCCTCGTCGGCGGTGCGCTTGCGTGTTTGATCATTGCCGTCCACGGCGCTGGCGGAGTCGACGCCGCTTGGACCACCGCGATCGATGCCAACAAGTTGATGATCTTTGAATGGAGCTCCAGTCCAACCGAAATGGTGGCGTGGGTGTTGATTATCGGTTTTTTCTTCACCAACTTGGTGCCCTACACTACCGATCAAACCATTATTCAACGCTATCTGACCACGCCCGACGAAAAGCAAGCGGCGCGCGGCATGTGGTTGAACTTGGCGATCACCATACCCACTGGCTTGTTGTTCTTCGGCCTTGGTACGGCGCTCTACGCTTACTATCAAGCCAACCCTGCCAAGCTCGCAAGTCTTCCCGCCAAGGAAGACCAACTGGTGCCCTGGTTCGTGGTGCAAACCTTGCCCGACGGTATCGCTGGTTTGGTCATCGCCGGTATTTTTGCCGCCGCCATGAGTTCCCTCGACAGTTCGATCAACAGTGTCACCACTGCGGTGATCAACGACTTCATCGTTCGCTTAAAGCCCAAATTCAAGGCGCCGAATGAGACGGGAACCTCTGCTTTAACCAGCGCCGATCCGATGCGCTTGGCCCGAATCTTGACCTTGGTTTTTGGCGCTATCGGCACCCTTGCGGCACTTTTACTTGCTAGTTTTGAGATCAAGTATCTATTCGACTTCTTTCAAAAGGTAATCGGTTTGTTCGGCGGTGCACTCTCTGGAGTTTTCCTGCTCGCCGTCTTCTGCAAACGCTGCGACGGCGTCGGTGCGCTCGCTGGACTCCTGGTCGGATCGACGTTAACCATTGTCGCAGCATTTTTTACGTCAATTCACTTCCTCTTGTACGCTGCAGTTGGTAGCCTTGGATGCGTCGCCGTCGGATGGATCATCAGTTTCTTCCGGCCGCGCGCACTTCTCTCCAGCCCCCCCGATGGAATCAAAAACATTTCAAAAGGATTCGATCGTGCAAACGATTGACGTCGATCAGCACAGCACCGCTTTTCAAAACTCGTTGCTCAACGACACGGTTCCATTCTGGTTGAAGTATGGAATGGACACCGAAAAGGGCGGCATCATCACTTCCCTTGACCGCGAAGGAAAAGTTGTCGACACCGACAAAGCGGTTTGGGTGCAAGGTCGCTTTGCCTGGTTGATGGCAACGCTCTACAACACGGTCGAGCAGCGCCAAGAATGGTTAGACGCGGCGCTTTCTTGCCTGCAGTTTCTCGAAGATCACGCCTTCGATGAAAACGGCAAGATGTACTTTCAGCTCACTCGCGAAGGCCAGCCGGTGCGCATGCGCCGCTACTTTTATTCCGAAGCTTTTGCCAGCATGGCCTACGCTGCTTGTGCTCGCGCTACCCGCAACCCGGACTACGCCAAAAAGGCCGAGCACCTCTTTCAAAATTTCACTCGCGGCAATTTCACGCCTGGCAACATGGAGCCAAAATTTGTCGACGGCACCCGTCCAACCAAAGCGATGGGGCCATGGATGATCGGCCTCAATGTCGCCCAGACGCTGCGTGAAAATATCGAATTCGAAAGTGCCGAGCTGTGGATCGATCGTTGCATCCAAACCATCGAGTTAGACTTCTGCAAGCCTGAGCTTGGTGCGTTGATGGAATGCGTCGGCGAAGACGGCAGCGTATTGGATCATTTCGACGGCCGTATTTTGAACCCCGGGCACTCGTTTGAAGCGGCGTGGTTCATTCTTTACGAGGCGCGAGTGCGCGGCGAAGCCAAGTGGGTAGAACTGGGCACACAAATCGCCGATTGGACGTGGGATCGCGGTTGGGATCAGGAACATGGCGGCATTTATTACTTCCGCGATGTTTTCGACAAGCCTGTCAGTGAATACTGGCACGACATGAAATTCTGGTGGCCGCATAACGAAGCCATCCTCGCCAATCTCCTGGCTTACACGCTGAGTGGCGAGCAGCGTTTTGCTGACCGCTACTTGCAGGTGCACGAGTGGGCCCACGACAAGTTCGCCGACCCTGCGCACGGCGAGTGGTTTGGCTACCTACATCGCGATGGCAGTCGCTCGACCGACCTAAAAGGGAACTTGTGGAAGGGACCGTTCCACCTGCCTCGCATGCAGTACTTCTGCTGGCAGTTTCTTAAGGACGCCAAGAAAAAGGCCTGAAGCGAATGACGCCGTAATCGTTGGCTTCGTAGAGCACTCCAAACTGGCACCGACAGCGAGGGAACTTCGGCAAATTTCGACCGCAAGCTTTCGCCGCCATCGGAACTCCAGCAGTGGGCGCGGGTGGAATCGCTGGAGCCATGTTGATCACGGGTGTTAAGGTACAGGCGTCCGTCGGCGAGATCGATCAAGCCGATGGGGACGCCCACTTCCTTTTGCAGCGCATCGCCAAAGGAATAGCCGACCGCTGACATCGATGGCAGAGTTTCGGCATTGGCGTGACTCCAAGGCCCAGCCATGAAACGATCGAGCTGCATTCCATCGGCAATTTCGGTCTTCCATTTTCCACCGGCGCCAGTGGCGGTGTAGCTTGCTTGGAAGAGACGGATCATTGGTTGGTCAGGGGCGGCCAAAACCTTGGCGCCAACGGTGGCAGTTCAATCCGCCAATCCCCAGTCTCTCCGGTTTGAGTGGCAAAACTCTTGCCGCCGCTGGTGACCATCACCTGAAGATCAGCTGCACCGCTGCCGTGAAAAACAACCGGCTGATTTCGCTGCAGCACCCTATGGTCCGAATAAATCGGCGCCAGCTGGAATTGAGCGCAAACGCTGGTGACAATGGTGAGCAACCAAGGAGCCATCATTTTCGAACTCTAACAAAAAAACGCCCCCTCCCAGCCACGGGAAGGGGCGCGCCGATCAGGTCGGCTTTCAATCGTCACTGAGTGGCACGGCGTGCCGCTTGCAAGAAAGAATGGATCGATCGATGGGCGGACGGAAGTTGGGTGACGATGATGCGGTCATCCCAATACGAGAGGCGGCAACCGTTGACGTCATCCCAACTGGATTGGTCGACCATCGACACAATCAGTTCTTCCAACTCATCCATCTTCTGCCATTTCATTTCGAGCATGGATTCCTCGAGCACGCTTTGAATGACCTCTGCGGTTTCCTCCGCATACTCTTCCAGCAGCTCCTCCGTTCTTCGATCCACCAACTCCTGGCTAGGCCGAATCAAATCGCCGACGGCATAACTTCGTGTTTCCAGCGGCAATTGATAGCCAAAGCAAATGGTGTCGTTCCAAATTTGATAGCGTAAATCCAAGCGGCGAGCGATCGCATCGAGTACCGATTTCATTGGTGCGTCGCTTACTTCGAGTGAAATTTCCTCTTCGCCAAATTCGTCGTGCAAGAGGATTTGCACACCTGATTGCTGCGACAGAATTTCGAATATTTCACGCGCGCTGTAGCTTTCGTCGCTGATGCTCATCGGCATTTCCATCGCCGTGGTGATTTGAGCCGCGGGAGCTCGGTCGGTCGGGTTATTGCCACTGAGGAGCAAGTTGATGGTCTGCTCAATCCGTTGATGAATGTCGTCGCTTTGCTTGACCAGCAACTGGCCATCCCAGTGACGCACTTCCGAACCGTGGCGCCAGACGTCAACCATTGGCATTAAGTCGTCAAATAGATTGATCAAATGCTCCGCCCGTTCTTCGGATCCATTCACCAGCGGCCGCACGTCGTAAAAACGCAGGTCCATCGGCGCGAACAGCTCGGAGGATTCGGCGAGGGTGATGCCATCGGGCATCATGCTCCAAGTCATTGGCTGCTGCCAACAAAACAACTCCAACGCCACCCGAAGTGGCATTGGGTTGAGCGGTACAAACAACTCATAAGTCGGATCGAGCATTCCCTCATTGCCATAAATGCGGATGCCGGTGGTTTCGTGAATGTGGTCCGCCCATTCATCCAATTCAACGTCACTTTTCGACCAAGTGACCGGCATTTCCAACGCTTGTTTCAACGCCGGTCGCCAGTCGGGCTCGGGCGTTTGACGGGTAATGCGCACCGCGTTTTGCTCGGTTCCAAGGGAGGAATTCTCTTTCTCACTTCCGCGCATGGCTGCAGCGATCCCGTCACTGTTCGAAGGACTACTCGTTGGGTGTACGCTGACACTCGCCTGGGTCAGACCAACCCATCCAAGCAGCGCAAAACAGGTCGCGCCCAGCAGCAGATGGGGTTTTCTAAAGCTTTGATTTTTCATGATCATGTTGATGCGTTTTCGTGTGGTATTCCGATCGGAAACCATGGCAGACAGTGACGAGCGAGGATGCGGCGACGGATTGCGTGGCAGCATTTTCAAAATGGTTGCGGCGTATTGAGTCGGTTCGACGCCGGGGCGCGCAGTGATGGCTTCACGATCGCGCACCACTTCCCGTTCTGCCCGAAGTCGAGCAAAAGCAAGATGGATCAAAGGGTTAAACCAATGCACCGCGGCGAGCAAAGCCGTCAGCCAATTGATCCAAGCATCTTTGTGTTTGAGGTGAGCGAGCTCGTGCAAGATCACAAACTCGCGTTCTTTGGCATTCAGCTCCGCCCATCCATGAGTCGGCAACAAAATGCGCGGCTTCCACAGCCCATAAGCAGCTGGTGACGTCACCAGGTTCGTGGTCAAGACGTCGATGGGGTGCTTGAGGTCAAAACAACTCCGGCATTGCTTGACCAAAGCTTGTGCATCGGCCGGTGCAGGTTCAGATTGAGTGCGCAGCTTGCGTTGCAACATCCATTCATTGCCGACCGCCCGTATCAACATGGTGATGGCACCCATCAGCCACAGCCAGTACCAGATCTTGGATTCATCGTTGCCTGACTGAGCGGTGCTCGCAGCCAAACTCGGCCCGTTGGTTGCCGCCGACGGTTCGCCGAGCGTGGGAGTGGAGCCGCCCTTGGGTCCTTCGAGCTGCGATTGCGCCGAGAGGTATTTGCTCGACGGTGGTGCAATTGCTTGGGGCGGTGGCTCGGTTGAATTCGATTGAACCTTGGTGGGCTGATGCGCCTCCGATGCCGATTGCTTTTCGGGAGTAGCATTGACTTTGCCTTGGGAATGTTCCGCAGGCTTTGATACCGAAGGCTGCGCCTGATCAATCCGAATCAGGCCTGCCGTCAGGTGGGGAGCATTTCGGCCAAGCGTTGGGGCGGAGCTTTCCACGGCCGATTCGCCGCCACTCGTTTGCTGCCAAGTCCACCAATGCGGCCGTTCCATTGCCAGTGGATCGCTGAACGGAGTCCAAAGCAACAACCGAATGACCACCAAAAACCACAAGGTGTAGCGTGCTTTGGGCGGCAGCCATCGGCTAAGGAGTTGGTTGGTGAGCAAGACCAACGCCGCCAGCCCTCCAGCTTGAAAACTGATTTGCAGCAAGTCGCTCATTCCACTTCCCCCTGAGCGCGGCGCTTGCGTTGCAGCAGCAGCTGAAGTTTTTCAATTTCCTCGTCGGTGAGCGGCGTGTCCTCGACAAACCAGCTGAGCATCGGGCTGGACTTGCCGCCGAAAACGCGGTCAGCAAAACTCTTGGCCTCGGACCGCACGCAAGCTTCGCGGGCGACAGCGGGGGAGTACATGTAGCGCTTGCCGTCGCGATCGAATTGGAGCGCTCCCTTTTTGACCAACCGCGACAGCAGCGTTTTCACTGTGGCTTCGGACCACTCTTGCTGCGGTGCAAGTCGGCGGGCCACTTCGCCAGCAGAGACTGGGCTTTCGGTCCACACCAACTCCATAACGTGCCATTCAGCCGAGCTGATTCGGGGGGATTTGCTCATGACCGGAGCTTATCGTTTACGGGTGTAGTTGTAACTACAAATGTAAACGAAAATCGAAAAGGCCGACGGCGGGGGCAATAGGAAAGGGGCTTAGGTTTCCCTAAGCCCCTTTAATGGGTGCAGTTACAAGTTTCCAGCTCGGCCAGCATTTGGTCGAACTGAGAGGGTTTGGCCTATTTGTAAACCGGGAACTCGTCGTTCTTGTACATCGCCCAGTACTCGGTGAAGTGGCGCTTGACCTTGCCGGACAGCAGCACCACGCCAATGATGTTTGGCAGCACCATGCCGAAGATCAACAGGTCGCCGAAGTTGAGGATGTTCTTCGCCGACGCGATCGCGCCGAGGTAAACAAAGATGACGAAGATCACGCGGTAGATCATCGACGACTTGTCGCCGAACAGGTAAGCCCAGCAGCGTTCGCCGTAGTACGACCACGAAATCATGGTCGAGAAAGCGAACAAGATCACCGCCACAGCCAGCACGTAAGGGAAGAACGAAAGCTCTTGCGCAAACGCCGCCGAGGTCAGTGCTGCACCTTCATCGTTGGCAACGAAGTGAGCATACTCAGGGTTGTCGTAGACGCCGGTGATGACAATGACCAACGCAGTCATGGTGCAGACAATGATGGTATCGATCAACGGCTCCAGCGCGGCAACGATGCCTTCGCGCGCCGCGTAGGGCACCTTGGCTGCCGAGTGCGCGATCGCCGCCGATCCAACACCGGCTTCGTTACTAAACGCGGCCCGTTTGAAGCCCGTGATTAACACGCCGAGGAAGCCACCGAACATGGCTTGAGGACCGAACGCGCCGCTGATAATTGAGCCAAACGCATCAGGGATTGCGGTGACATTCATGAACAAGATGATCAAGCAGGCGATGACGTAAATGCCGCACATCGTCGGCACAATCTTCTCCGCCACCGAAGCAATGCGCTTAATCCCGCCCAAGATCACCAAGCCGACGAGCGCGGCCATGACGCCGCCGTACAGCCAATCCTTGTCAGCCATGAAATCGAAGGTCGAGGCGACGACCTGGTACGACTGGTTGACTTGGAAAGTATTGCCGCCGCCGAAGCTGGCACCAATGCAGATGATGGCAAACACTGCCGCCAAAACCTTGCCCAACGGACCCAATCCCATTTCCTTCAGGCCGCTAGATAGGTAGTACATCGCACCACCCATGACGCGACCGTCCGGGCGGGTTTGGCGGTACATCTGACCGAGCGTACATTCGGTCATCTTCGAAGCCATGCCGATGAAACCAGCGAGGATCATCCAAAAGGTCGCGCCCGGTCCGCCGGTGCCGACCGCAATCGCGACACCGCCAATGTTGCCCAAGCCGACGGTCGCCGACAGTGCCGCTGTCAGTGCCTGGAAGCTGGAAACTTCACCGGGTGCATTGGGGTCGTCGTACTTGCCGGCGGTGACCTTGACTGCGTGTCCCAGTACCCGCAGCTGCGGGAATCCGAGACGGATCGTGAAGAAAATCGCGCCGCAAACCAGAATCAGCACCGCCAACGGCACCGTGGCCGGCGCTTTCACGGTGGATTGAGTCGCCGCGTCCCAGGTGTCCATTTCCAGGCCGAAAAGCGGGACTGGGTAGAAGAAGACATCGCCCATCTCCTTGTTGACCTTGGCGAAGTAAGCGTCGACGCCGCCCGCCTCGGCGGCGCCGGCACCCGCAGCTTGCTCAGCGACCGGGGATTCCGCGGCGGTAGGCGGCGGAGTCAGATCAGTGACTTCTTCTTGCGCGGCGGCGGTGGAAGCCGTCAAAAAGCACAGGAGAAGCGGGAGAAACAGGAGGGAAAGGCGGGATCGGGCGGACATGAATTGGGCGGGGGCCAGTCTGAGGTGCGTCGAGACTAGCATACGCCGCCGTTGGGGTTAGGGACCCGGCGGATCCGTTCGCTGGCACGCGGCTAGGATGATGCCGTGGCAGCTTTCAAAGACGAATTAGGTCCAACGGCGCTTGAGGAGATCGGCGCATCGTTTGCGGCAGCCGACGACGGATTCCCGACCGCAGATTTCCATCGTTTGGCATTGGCGGGGTTGGAAGAATTGGAACTCAAGGCGCGAGTGCTGCACATCATGTCTGCGTTGCGCGAGGTCCTGCCCGCCAACTACAAGCAGGCCTTGCCGAAGTTACTGGCGGCGATGCCTCATGGCACCACCGAAGCCAAAGTCTCGGGCGCGCCGGATCATTTGCCGACGCCAGCTGGGTTGCGGGGCTTCGCCGCTTGGCCAGTGATTGATTTTGTCGGTAAGTATGGCTTAGACGAACCTGAATTGAGCTTGCAGGCGCTGCCCAAGTTGACGTCGTACTTTTCTGCGGAATTTGCGATCCGGCCGTTTTTGATTGAACACGAAAAGCTGGCGTTGCGGCATATGAAAAGGTGGGCTGCAGAGGAAGACCAACACGTGCGCCGGTTGGCGAGCGAGGGCAGCCGGCCGATTTTGCCATGGGGAATTCGATTGCCTGGTTTGTTAAAGGATCCAGACAAGGTTTTGCCCATTTTGCAGCAGTTGCCGAAAGATCCGGCGAATTACGTGCGGCGGTCTGTGGCGAACCATATGAATGACATCTCCAAAAATCACCCGCAATGGATGATTGCGCGGCTCAAAGATTGGGGGGGGACTGACCTGCCCTGGATTCGTCATGCCTTGCGCACCCTGATCAAAAATGGCCACGCCGAAGTTTGGCCACTGTTGGGCTACGACCAGGATGTGAAAGTAGAAGTTGCGAAGTTTCAACTGACTCCAGCGAAAATTCGGATGGGGGAGGAGCTTTGTTTATCGCTGGATCTCAAACTCAAACAAGACGCCAGCGCCCCTGTGGTCATCGACTACGTCCTGCACCTGGTCCGCGCCAACGGCAGCCGCACGCCGAAAGTGTTCAAGTGGAAAAACACCGCACTCGCTGACGGCAAGCTGCTGCAACTAACCAAGCGCCATTCTTTCAAGGCGGTGACGACGCGCTATTACGCCGGTGGTCACCGCATTGAAATTCAAATCAATGGCCGAGTTTTGACCGGTCAAGAATTTGAATTAGTGGAAGGCTGAGCTTGGATCAGCGCACTGTCAACGTGTGGACGGTGCTGTCGGACATGACGGCGGTGGTTAAATCGCGGCAACCAAGTTCGAAGTACAGCGTCCAGCCGGAAGCGGCGAGTGGTAGGGGAGCGGTTACGAATGCCCCGGTGCCGTCGGCGGTGTTGAGACCGTTGGCAAGCATGGTATAGGGCGCGCCAAGATCAAAATCCCAGTTGAGTACGTTGGAGCCGTTCAGGTTGGTTGACCACGCCAGCCACCAAGGTTGACTGGGCGGCGAGTTGTACCAATAAAGGCGCATGACATCACCAACGTCGAGCGAATATTCACCAACCAACAAGGTTTGATTGGTGCGTATTTGCTGGCCGCTGGAACGGACAAAAATATCCGGCTTGTTGTTGGTGTCATTGTTGACCAGGTTGGTGGCCGAACTCCAAAACGCAACTTGGCCGCCGTCGTTGCTGACTGCTGGGAAGTTGCAGCCGAGATCGCCCAAGCCGTTTGCTCCCACGCTAATGACCTCGGTCGTCCCGTTTTCGCAATCGTGAATGAAGATGTCTTCGGCATCATTGGTGTCATTGGCGACCAAATTGCTGGCGTAACTCGTGAAGACTACAAAGCGTCCGTCGCCACTTAAGGATGGGTCGAAGGAGCGATCGTTGGCCTCGTTGCCCGCCGACGAAAGGTTGACGCGAATGGTTTCGCCTGTAGCCAGATCGTGGCGGAAAATGTCGCGCTCATTGTTGTTGTCGCCAGCGACCAGCTCGGAACTGGTACTTTCATAAGCAACATAGCGGCCATCGGCTGAAAGTGCGGGAAGGGTGGAGTGCAAAGCGCCCACTACGCCGCCAGTCGATTGACTGGCAAGGTGGAGCACGTCGGTGGCGCGGTCTTTGACAAAGATCGATTCCTGTCCAGTGCTTCCACTGTGAAAGTTGGTCGCTGGACTGGCAAAAGCAACAAAGCGTCCATTGGCCGACATCGCCGGATAACTGCAATACCGCCCCGGGCCAGAGCCGTCGCCGTTTGCGTTCACGCTGACGTGAACAGCGTAATTTTTCGAAGTGTCGAAAACGAAAATATCCGCCGCTCCGTTGATGTCGGTGGAGGAATACTCATCTGATTCACTTTGGTAGGCAACGTACCGGCCTTGGGCCGAAATCACTGGGCTGATGCTGTCGAACGCGCTTTGCCCCGACGTCGTTTTACTCACCAGAAAGGTGCGACCTGTTTCTTGGTCGTGAACATAGATGTCATCTTTCACATTCAAATCCGGTCGCACCAAGTTGGTGGCACCGCTTTGGAAGGCAATGAATCGTCCGTCTGCCGAAATCGATGGGTTTTCAGATCGGCCATTGGCTTCTAGCCCAGCGCTGTCGACGCTGACTCGCTTGGTTTCTCCGCTGCGGAGATCGTGGACAAAAATGTCGATGACTCCATTGGTGTCGCCTGGCACTAAGTTGGTGGCGCGGCTTTCAAAGGCTACAAAATTGCCATCGGCGGAGATCGCGCAAGAATCGGAGATCCGATCGGATTCCACGCCGTTGGAATCCACGCTCACGCGTTCGGAGGTCTGGCCGGGACCGGGGCGATTAGGGTTGAAAAGAAAAGTGAAGAAATGAGGGCTGGCAGCCGGGTCATTTGAATTGGGAGTTGGGGAACTTTCCGCAAAGTTGCAACCAACTGATGATAGTCGGCAAATCGAGGGCGATTTTCAAAACTTTTGGCCCAAAATCGGATTTTATTCTTTGGTTACAACCCTTTGTTAATATTCTCGGCATGATCGGGCCGCGGAAGAAATGATTATGTGGCGGTCTACGGAGGAGTGATGATTCATTGGAAAAAGGGTTGGGCGGTTGGTTTCTTTCTGGCGCTGGCAGCCACGCCGTTGCGGGCACAGGATGACGCTGGCGTTGGCGATGAGTTTGCTGGCTGGGCGGACGTCGGGCCGGAATTCGCGGCGATGATCCCTGAATTCCAAACGGCGTCGATGCGGCAAGCTGCGCAGCGCAAGCTCAACCGATTGAAGAGTGGGGAAGCGCCGTGGCCGCTGGATGAATTCGAACTAGACGAGGTGATCGGAGATTTCCTCGAAGCCGACGGAAGTTCTGAGTTGGTGCAATCCGGCAGCTTGAAGATTCGTCTCAATTTTCGCGACGGCATCCAGCTGTTGGATGGCTCCTTTGTGGAGTGGACGGCCGCAAGAAAGCGCCCGTATGTGCGCGCGGCATTGCGCTGGTTGCAAGTGCTGCGTGGAGTCCGTGGTGCAGAAGCGCATGAACTGACTATTGACGTGGTCGGCTTGCCGGTGAACTTTTGCAATGCTTTTGCCGAGGTGGTCTATGAAGACTTGCGAAAAATCAACGGCAACTGGATTCCGAACGCGGGCATCATTTGCATCAACTCGGTTTTTTATGAACGCGGCACCTTGCAAATCGACGAATGGCGCGAAGAACTCTTTCACAGCGTTCTTCACGAAATGGGGCACGTGCTTGGCGTCGGCTCGCTGTGGAACTTGGCGGTTTGGGAAGGAAAAATTGAGCCCTTCGACACCTTGGATTTCGAAGACTCGGATTACGATGACGAACCTGACGAGGTGTTGCGTCAGTGGGTGGTGTGGTCGGACCAGCAGTCTGGTTTGATCTACCGCGGTCCGCGCGGAGTGGCGGCGTACCAGCGGCTGCACGGTTCTGATTTGAAGTTTGTGCCAATCAGTGATGACGGCGGCCATTTGTACTCGATTTTGGACGATGACGAACCCCGCGAAAACGCTGACGGCTTGGAGCTTCCGCCATCGCAGCCGGCGTTGATGGCGGATAGTCAGGTGCTGAGTGAAATCAGCATTGGAATCTTGGAAAACCTTGGTTAAAAGGTGGATTACCAAGGGGCAGATCCATGGCCGGATCAAGAGGACTGGGATAATTGGTCAGCAGACGAGGATGAAGTCGAGGCTGCGTTGGCCGATTACTTCCCGGTTGAAATCGATGTATTCGGTGTCAAGCTGATGGCGTCGGCGGGCACTCACCCACACAAAATCGATCATGCTGCGGCGTTGTTGGCCGAGTACCTGGACAATGACGAAGACGGCCAACCGGATAACCAGCGAGTGATCGAGGCGATGCGCCGCAAC
>CAZMDZ010000016.1:0-21080 GCA_964565175.1 uncultured Planctomycetales bacterium | reverse complement strand
GTACGTCGTTTTCTTTTGGTCATGAGGACAATGGCCAGTCTCTTAGACTAGCTCATGTGTCCACTTTTTGGGGTAAACGTCACTACTGTTTCAATGTGCTTTGATGATCAAGGTGCCCTGTACTACATTGATCATGCCATCAAAATGATGGATAAAGACTCTGGCATTTACAACCCGGTAGGGAGAGTAGATATCTTTGGTTATTGGGGTGAAGCAGAGTTCATAGAAGGGTCTGCCCCGCACTTTTCCCTATGGCTCGACGGCACGGCTGGAAATTACATGGGAGCAAAAATGACCGGCGCAACTCCCAACAGCCAAGTCATGTTGATGTGGGCCAAGGATGAAGGTGGCCCTTTCCCCATTCCGAATGGATTGCCTTGCGCCGGCACGATGATGGATCTCAATTCCAATCTAGGTAAAATATCCATTGCCGATACAGATGCAAACGGCGCTGCCATGGTTGGTCCGGGTCCTCGGCGAGTACCAGTTGCCGCCAAGGGTAGGATTTGGCTGCAAGCGGTAGACTTGGCAACTTGCCAAACCAGCAATCGCATTTTGCTCAAACACTAAGAGCGCAAATCCTAGTTAATCGATCCGTAGGCTGACATTGCCGGTACCATCAACGGTGAAAGCTGTGCTGCGCAATTCGTTGCGGTCGGCGTCGAGCAAGGTGGCGGTGAAATCGCCGTGGGGCAGCTGTAGCTCGGCAAGACCCGGCAGCCAGTGCTCGGTGGAGATGCCGTCACTTTCGATGCGCATGCGGTAGGCGCTGCTGGCGGATTGCAATTCTTCGCTGAGCAACGACCAACCGACTTGTACGGTTTGACGCACAGGTAAACGCAGAGTTAATTGATCATCCCCCAATGCAGCGTGCAGCGGATAACGCCAGCCGTCGGCTTCTACTTGAAGGTCGAGCGCAACGAACGGCAAACCAGTGATTTTCAGCAATCCATTGCCGTCGGCACGGGAACCAAAAGAACCGCGATCATCGATGTAAGTGGATGCGGCGAACTGTGAAACAGCTGTACCTAAAGAATCGATTACGTTGAGTTGCAACGCGCGACCGCGGCTTAATTGGATGGTGGCTTCGTCGCCCTCGGCTGGTAAGCGGTATTGTGCATTCGGCTCAAAGGCAAAACCTTTGGCGACGACTTTTAGTAAACCTTCGTCGCCATAGACGGCTGGTAATTCGAAGCGGCCGAGTAAGTCAGTGGTCGCGCTATGGAAGCCCTCGGCTTGAGGATCCGTGCGCAAGGCGACCAACGCATCGGTGACGGCACGACCATCTGGGTCGATCAACTTGCCGCGGAAGCTGCGCGAGGCTGGCAGATTGAGAACCACGGTCTTTTCGCCCCCACCCGTAAGTGGATCCAGCCATTGTTCCAGCAGCAATCCACCACCGTCGGCCCATACCTGAGCGCGAATCGATGCACCGGCTTGCACCCCAGGCAAGGTCAAAGTGCCACTTGCATCGACGCGGAAATCGCCGCGCACGATGCCGTGATCAGAAAGACCCGAAGCGAACAGTTCCCCAGTTTTTGTTTGGTATTCCCGGTCGAGCGTGTGGGATCCAGAGAAGAGGCCCTGTTCAGCTTCGAGCCTGATGACCAAGCTGCTGTCGGCGCTTGCCGGCACTTGGTCGTTTGGGTTGCGCAGCTGCAGTTGCAACTGATTGCTGGCTTGCATCTCGACCTTGACCACCTCGGTCAACGTGGCCGGATCCAAATCCAAGGTGCGCGGTTCCATGCCGATGGCGCGCACCAGCAATTGCGGCCGCTCACCCAGCAGCAGCAGCTCAGCGCGGCCGTCGGCATTGGTTTGAATGCGCGAGCCGTCGGCGGCGAGGTCGAGAACCAGCGCATTGCTTAGTGAAACGCCCTCGCCATCGGTGACGTGCACCTGCACCGGCGGGCGGAAATCGACGGCTAAGTCTCCCAGTTGACCGTTGGTTGGAACCGGGTCAAAGCGATGGAAGCCAACGTAGCCACCTGGTGATTGCACCAGCAGTTCGATGTTGGTGAACTCACTTGGGTCGGCGATAAAATCGAAACAGCCGTCGGCACTCAGTTCGCGTTTGGCGGTCATGCCCGGAGCTTTCAACGTGAGCACCGCATCTTCCACACCCGCGGGCAGCAGCACTCGGCCGCTAATGCGTGGAACGGGAACCAGCTGAATGCGCAAACCGGTCAGCGGTGCGCGAATTTCCAAGCGACCGTCGGCTTCGCTGTCCAAACCGGCGTCGTCGATGCGGAACCGAGGATCAGCCGACGCCAGCGTGCCGCTCCATCCTTGTGGCAGTCCGGAGTACTCGAAATGGCCATCTTTGCGCACCGGCACCAAGAAACGGCGGAAGTTCGAGTAGCGCTGATCCAGCTCTGGCAGCAGCGCGAATTCCGATGACTCTTCGCGGAAGAGCTGTTCATCGGCTTCCAATTGCAGGAATACCGGCTCCTCGGTTTCAATGCGGCCGTCGATCAAGCCGCCGTCGGCCATCACCAACTCGCGACGCCCTTCTTCCAACACCAAATCCACCAACTGTGGCGCGCGGTTAATGGTGGAGATTTGGGCAACCACCTCTTCCTTGGTCGGGTTCAAGCGCACCAGACCGTCGGCATTGGTGCGGGTTTGGCCTAGGGCGGCACCGTCGCGATGGAAGCGAATCAGGGCGCCAGGCACAGGGTTGCCGTGATCGTCAACGACTGCCAGCTCAAATGCCGGCGCGGTGGGAACCGCAATACGAGAAAAACCAGAAACCCCTTCGTCAATCACCGTGGCATCGCTTCGATCACGTTCACTCTCGTCCGCAATAACCGTGGTTTCGACCCCGTCCAGAGGGCCATCAGAGGGGGTTCCTGGCTGATCCCAAAGATACACTCCCACGGAAATCGTGGAGAGAATTCCCCCCAGTACCAGGGTTTTGGCGGCCATGGACGTTGCAACCACCCCCCCGGTGGCCGCCGTCACTACAAGACCTTTCCCTAGTGTCGGAGTTAATATTGCCACGCAAGGAGCCATCCCGTCGCCCCCAAACCGCTTTTTCATAAGCGTCCTTAACTCTTCAGTGGCGCGCATCAGCTGCACCCGCACCGTCGACGCTTTCATCCCATGCCTTTCCGCGATTTGCTTCGGCGTCATGTCCTCGAAATAACGCAGTAGCAGTAAGTGCCGCCCAGGATCAGGTAGGTCCCTCAACACAGAGATCAACTGGGCGTGCGCCTCGGATTTCCCCAAAAGGTCGTCGGGCGCTGCACTTAGGGCCGATGACCCGGAGCCATGTTCGAAATCACGCTTTCCCTCGTATTCGTGAGTTTGGAACAATTCGCGGCGCCGACCCTCGGTACGACCCCAGCTGTAAGCAAAGTTGCGCGCGATGGTCCCTAACCAGCCACGAAGGTTCTTTTTGTACCTAGGTGGCCGCTCCATTGCGCGCAACATGGTTTGCTGCGCCAGGTCGTCCGCCCTGGACTCCCCGACCAGGGCGACCGCAAGACCTCGGACCCAACCGGCGTGGGCCAGAAGCTCCTCAGGGTCCAGGGATTGCGGTTTTTCACTCATGTTTCTGCGTGCATAATGACTCGCACGGGTTTGCGCTTCACAAAACCCGGTCGAATCTCAGCACCGCCAGCGATGACGTCAATTTTCTCACCTTTAAGGGCCATTTGCGCACTTTTTTGGGTCACACTTTTTTGCCTTTTGGGTGGCTCCTGCCAACTGGCCCCTTTGGGTGGCCCAACCGTGCATGGAGAAGTCGAAGTCATTGTGCTGGGTACGGCGCAAGATGCCGGACTCCCTCATATCGGCTGTACCAAGCCCAACTGTGAACGCGCTCGGGCGGAAGGACGTCGGGAAATGGTGTCGTGCTTGGGCATTCGCGGCCAAACCGGCTGGTGGCTGCTCGATGCTACGCCAGATTTCACCGCTCAAATCCACGCCATGGTCGGCGAGGTCGGCGAGGCAGGTTCCGGTCGCCCTCGCTCCGCCGCCACCGAATCTGGATTCGACCTACCCGACGGCATCTTCCTGACCCACGCTCATATTGGCCACTACACCGGCTTGATGTACCTGGGCCGCGAAGCGTTGGGCGGAAAGGGCGTACCGGTTTGGTGTGGCGAACGACTCGCCGGATTCCTGGGCAGCAATGGACCGTGGGACCAACTCGTCCAGCTGGGACAAATCCAACTCAACACTCTTAAGCCCAACCAAGCGGTGGAACTGGAACCCGGCTTAACCCTGACCCCGATCCCCGTTCCCCACCGCGACGAGTATTCCAACACCTTCGCCTTCCACCTCCAGCATGAATCCGGCGGCGCCTTGTTGTTCATCCCCGACATCGATCAGTGGCATAAATGGGACCGCGACCTCGCCGAGTTCCTGCAACCCAACACCACTCTATTAATCGACGGCACCTTTTATTCCGCCGACGAACTCCCCCACCGCAACCTCAACGAAATCCCTCATCCATTAGTCAGCCACACCATGGATCAATTGGAGAAGTTGCCGACGATGAAGCGTCAAAGCCAACGGCCGTTTCGGATTGGCTTCATCCACCTCAATCACAGCAATCCGCTGTGGGATCGGCAGTCACCGCAATCCCTCGACTTACACCGCCGCGGCTTTTTCGTCGCTGAAGAAGGCATGCGCTTTCGGCTAAACGAAGTGCGCCCTCATCCCCAAACCAAGACCCACAGCAATGCTCTTTAAGTGGTGGCGCAACCGCCGGCGTCGGCGTTGGTTGAAACAGCCGTTTCCGCCGACGTGGGAACCGCATTTGGCCGCGCTACCGTTTTTTAAGAAGCTGAATGCGGATGAGCAACAGGACTTGCGCGGACTGGTGCATGTCTTTATCCGCGAAAAGTATTGGGAAAGCTGCGGCGGTTTGCAGATGGACAATCACATCAAGGTGGTGATTGCCGCCCAAGCATGCTTGCTGATCTTGCGCTTGGATCACGAGTGGTACAAAAACGTCACATCGATTCTGGTTTACCCGTCGGCGTTTTTGAACAACATGCCCAACGCCGGACCCGGCGGCGTGGTCGGAACGGCCGAAGCTCCGCACGCCGGCGAAGCATGGTTGGGCGGCGAAGTCATCCTGGCATGGGACAGCGCCTATGCCGGTGGCCGCAACCCCGACGACGGCCACAACACCGTCTACCACGAGTTCGCCCACAAGCTCGACATGCTCGATGGATACGCCGACGGCGCCCCACCTTTGGGCGACTGTGAGCAGCAAAAGCGCTGGGCCGAGGTCCTCAGCAAGCACTTCAGCCACCTCAAAAAAGCCACCGCCGCTGGCCGCCGCACCCTAATCGACCCCTACGGCACCACCAATCCTGCAGAATTTTTTGCCGTCGCCACGGAGGTGTTTTTCGAGAAAGGGGCCCAATTAAAGCGGATTCGGCCCAATTTGTATGACAGCATGGCGTCGTTTTATCTGCAGGACCCGGCTGCTTGAGCCGCCAAGGGTTTGCCCCGGCCCCGCTTTCCAACTACCCTGGTAGTTCGCGGCGACCGGAAGCCATCTCGGGTTCGGTCGACCCTCCACAACCTGGAACATGAAACGCGTTCACGTCCTTTCCTCACTCGGCGTCGCCGTCTTGGCAGTCGTCTTATTTGTGGTCTTCTCCTCGTCTAAGGATTCAGGCCTACTGCCCGGTGACCAAGGCATGGCCGGTCCAGGAGATTCGGTTGCCGAAGCCAATGCCGATGGAAGCGAGGGCAAAGCTGGCGATGAAGCGGAGGAAGGCACCGAAGCCGCCGACGCCAACCGCACGGCCATTGCCGAAGCCAAGCCGATGGCAACTTCAGGCGAGCTCGAAAAAGCCAGCATCAAAATCCGCTTGGTCGATTCTGAATCCCAGGCCGCCGCTGCGACTCACGCCAAACTCGCCCGAGGCAATCGTTCCTTTGGACTATCCGCTGAGTTCTTCATTTCCGAATTGCAAGATGGTTCCAAGAAGGATGAGATGCCAACGGTGGAGGCCGATGAAGATGGCAATATTTTGCTGACCGACATCGAACCGAATCAAAACCTGACTTTGGCCGTCGGCGGTTCTTATTGGGCGACCCGTAGCATGCAAGTCGCTGCGCTGGACCCCGGTGAAGAGCGCGACCTTGGCGAGTTGATTCTTGCGCCAGGTGTCTTGCTGAGTGGCCGCATTCTTGGACCGGATGGCAAAGGCGTCGCCGAAGCCACAATCTCGCTGCAAGATCGCAATCAAAAGAATGACTTTGGCTTCGCATTCGGGCCGACTCCAGGGGCCACCAAAGGTGAAACCATCACCGATGAAGACGGCAACTTCAAGATCGAAGGTGTACGCACCGGTGAATACAGCTTGGAAGCCGACGCCAACGGTTTTGTGCGCGCCTCCACCTCGCTCGATTTGGTCAAAGGCAGACCGGATCATCGCGTCGATCTGCACTTGGCCACCGGCGCATTCGTCAGCGGTGTGGTCCGCGACCAAGATGGCAAACCGCTACCCGACGCCAGAGTCGTTCTCGTCCGCGCCCGCGGTTTTTCCACCTACCAATGGAACCACGAACGCATTCTTGAAAAGGGCACGGCCGTCGGCGAAGACGGTTCGTTTGAACTGAGTGGCTTGTCGACCGAAGGCAAGTGGCGGGTAGCTGCAGCCGCACCGGGTTACGCCCGAGGCCGCTCGGAGCACGTCAGCCCTGGGGCGAAGATGGATGTGCGCTTGGATCCGCGCATGCACTTGGCGGGCAAACTGCACGACGCTGCAGGAAATCCCGTTGCCGGTGCGAGTTTGGCGATGATGGCCAAGAGCGCCGACAGCAATCGCGATTACTTCAACCGCTCGTCGGTGAAGACGGAAGAGGACGGCAGCTTCCTGTTTGATGAACTGAAGGAAGGAAACTTCAAACTGGAAGTCACTAGCGCCGCAGGCGTCTTGGTGCTCGACGATGTGGTCGTCGGCCCGGATAACGAGCCACTGAATCTGGTGCTTCCAGAAAGCCACGGCTTGACCGTCACCGTGACCGACCATGAGGACAATCCACTCCCTGAGGTCAGCGTTTCCGTTGAACCGAAGGGCGGCGAACAGGGCTATTCCCAAGTCCTGCGGATTGCAGACGCTTCCGGCATGCATCTTGAATCCAGCGATCCGGATTTTGGCATGCGTACTCGACGTGCCAAAACAGATGAAAACGGCCTGGTCAGTTTTTATGGATTGATCAAAGGCAAGTGGTCAATCAAAGGCCGCTTGACCCACTACGCCGGTCAACCCGTTGAGGTTGAATTCAACGAATCGGCACAACAAGCGACGCTGATCTTGCATCCGGCTTCCAAAGTGCGCTTGACTGCAGTCGACGCCACCGGCCAAATCGTCGCTGGCGCCCGCGTCGTGCTCAGCCTGGAAGGGGAAGACAATGATTTCGGTCAACGGGAAGCCACCACCGATGCATGGGGATTGGCTTCTTGGACTGGATTGGCGCCGGGCACTTACCGGATTTCCGAATCCAGCGATGAGGGCGGCGCAATGATCATGCTCGGAAGTTTCGACGGCAGCGATCCGCAGCCTGAGGAAGCAACTCCGAAGCCAGAAAATGACGTCGTCTTTGAGTTGGAAGGCGGGGTGATCGCGCAGCAGCAGATCATTATGGCGGCCAAAGCCGTGACCACCGTTTTGGTCACGCGGCTAGGTTCGCCCGCTGCCGACATTACCGTTGAACTGGAACAGCCCGGCGATCAAAATTTCGGCTGGTACGGCATGAATGAAGGCACGCCGCGGGCGACGACCAACGCTCAAGGCATGGCCACTCTGCCGCCGTGTGACGCCGGTGAATACGTGATCAAAGCTCGCGCGACGAGCGCTAGTCCGGCGACCGAGTTAAAGGTTTCTTTGGCTCCGGGCCAGCAACAGATCACAGTCGAATTGGCCAGTGGCGTTTTGACCGGAACAGTGGTTGGCACCGCAGGTCCGGTGGCTGGAGCCACGGTGCGCTTGAGCCCGAAGTCGGAAGATGGGGAAAGCAGGATCGGTGGCAGCATGGCCATTTCGTTCGCCTCCAGCGACGAGGACGAAGCGGAAATTCACACCATGGATTACACGCCTGGCCAAACCACTGCCCGCACCGATGACAAAGGCCAATTCCGCTTCCAGGACGTCCCGGCTGGTGAATGGGAAATCAAAGTGACTGGCAAGGGCTACATCCCCACCACCACTGAAGTCGGCGAATTTGACGGCAGCGGTCAACGCGATCTGGGCATCTTGCAGCTCGAAACCGGTGGTGCGCTGAACGGCCGTGTCATCGGCATGCCGGTCAACGAATCGTCCGATGGTTTCTCGATGAATTTGCTGCAGCTGGAGGATGAAAACGGTCATACCGGCAACATGACGGTGCTGCGCAAGAGCGGTGAATTCCAATTCAAGGACTTGAAGCCAGGGGTTTATTACTTGACGATGCACGTCGATGGCGAGCAGCGCAAGTCGGACCCGATCAACGTCAACGCTGGCAACCCGACCGAGTTCACCTGGTCGCTGTAGCCAAACCATTGGAGGGAAGGGCTGGCCGCTGATGGCTGGCTCTGCTTATAGTGGCGGCATGAATCGCCGCCACTTCCTCCAAACTGCTCTTGGTGCTTCTCTGGTAGCCATCGGTGGCTGCCACCCGCCGCAAACCAAAAACGATGGCAGCCCGGCCGCGCTGGGCATGGCCGCTGGCGCGCTACGCATGTCGCTGGCCGAGTGGTCGCTGCACCGCACCTTGCACTCGGGCAAGATGAGCAATTTGGACTTCCCGAAAAAGGCGCGCAGCTTCGGCATCGGCGCGGTGGAGTACGTCAACTCGTTCTTCAAGGACAAGGCGCTGGATCAGGATTACCTGACCGAATTGAACCGCCGCTGCGACGGCGAGGGCGTGCGCTCACTGCTGATCATGGTCGATGGCGAGGGTGCATTGGGCGCCAAAAAAGCGGATCAGCGCGCCAAGGCGGTACAGAATCACCATCGCTGGGTGCAGGCGGCGCAGTTCATGGGCTGCCATTCCATTCGCGTCAACGCGGCCGGCGGCGGCGAGTGGTCCGAAGCGATGAAAAACGCGGCAGATGGCTTGCGCTCGCTGTGCGAGTACGCCGACGGCTATGACATCAATGTCATCGTTGAAAACCACGGCGGCTTGAGCTCCAACGGCGCCTGGCTGGCTGGGGTGATGGAAATGACCGATCACCCGCGCGTCGGCACGCTGCCGGACTTTGGCAACTTCCGCATTTCGGGCAAGGAAAATTACGACCGCTACCAGGGCGTGACCGAGCTGATGCCCTACGCCAAAGCAGTCAGTGCCAAATCGCACGAATTCGATCAGGATGGCAACGAGAAGCGCACCGACTACAAGCGCATGATGGACATCGTTCGTGCTTCCGGATACACGGGTTACGTCGGCATTGAATTTGAGGGCGGCGGCGTCTCCGAAGACGACGGAATCCTGGCGACCAAGAAACTGTTGATGGCCAACGGCGTAGTTCTCTAGCGGCCACGCAAAATGCCGAGCATCCGCGCGGTTTATTCTGCGGGATTGGCCTAGATGACTTCTTGAGAGCCGGTTAAATTGGGGAGGTGAGAACCCTGCTCAGCCAGTTTTGCGAAGAATTCGGTCAGGTTGCCAAGCCGCTGATCGATCCCCTGACCGCCGCGTCAGATACTTTGACGGCAGTCGGCGCATCCACCCCGGTGCGCGAGATTCTGCCCGACCTGTTGGATAGTGCCCATCAGCTGCGTTCTCTGGCGCAGAAAGTCGAAGAGCAACAGGCCTACGTGCTGATTTTCGGCCCGTTGAAGTCTGGCAAGTCGACGCTGATGAACGCCATCGCCGCGTCTTATGTTTCTGAAGTCACGACCCTGCCAGCTTATCCATGCATGGTGTTTGTGTCGTACTCGGAGCAGCGCGAGTATCAGATTGAGCGCTACAACGGTCGCGTCGACACGCTGCACGATCAAGCGGCGCTGCGCATGCACGTCAACCGCGCCCACAATGACTTGGCCGAAAACATCCGCGAGGTCGAGCGCACCGGCGCCGACTTCGACCCGGGCACTCACTTCCCCGACGCTATCCGCCGCATCGACGTGCGGGTGCCAGCGCAGCAGCTGAAGGAATCCGGCACCGTGGTCGTCGACACTCCTGGTTTGTATACCAAGATGAAGTTCGGCTACAGCCGCATGACCAAGGAGTTCCGCAATACCGCGACCTGCGCCATTTTTGTGGTCAAGACCGACAACCTGTTTTTGGAGCAGGTGTTTGACGAGTTCCACCAGCTGCTCGAGATCTTCAGCCGCATTTTCCTGGTTGTGAACTTGGACACGACGAAGAAAGATTTGCGGCCGGATGGCAGCCTGGTCCCAAGCTTGGAGAGTGAAGATCCGCTGCGCTTGATCGAAGCCTTTGAAAACCTGTCGATGAATACGTCGCTGAAGGAAGCGGCCGAAGACGGGCGGCTGCAGATTTACCCAGCCGACTTGATGAACGCAGCCAGCAACCGCTTGGCTGCCGCCAATGGCGATACCGCTGAAGCTGAAGCTGGCTTGCAGTCGAATTTCGACAGCTTCCTTGGCGACTTGACCGAGTACCTCAATAGCACCGATTATTTGGTGGCGTTTTTGGGCGACAGCTTGCGTCAGGCCGACAGCTTGGTTTCGCAGTTGGGCGAGTTGATTGCTCACCCGACGGTTCAGGAATTGAACCAGCACTTTGAAACGCTGGAGCAGCGCGTGGCCCAGGCCAAGAGCGAGCAAGAAGCCGTCGGTAGTTTGCAGCAGTACGACTGGAGCGGCGCTTTTGAAGGTCTGCCGACTTGGTTGAGTGAAGTCAGTTCAAGCGACGACGAAGACTTGTACACCAAAACTTCGCAGGCGCTGAGTGGCGCCGTCACCAATTGGTTCTCCGAGAGCAGCAGCTTGCGCACGCTGGTCAATGATGACTTGGGGTTGCTGTTACGCAGCATGCAAGCTGAAGTGATTTCCAACGTCACCGCGCACCTGCGTCGTCGCATCCATCAAGGTTCGGTGGGCGTCGAGTTGCCTGCGAACGTGGATCAAACTGCCACTGCCGCTGGCTTGGATTTGAAAGTCGTCGGCCGCAATGCGATGGAGCAACTGGATGGCGGCGCCGCGCTGGAAGATGTGCACATTACACTGGGCAAGGCTGCGATTCCGGTACGCAAAGGTTTCTGGGACTTCATTTTGTTCCGCAACCAACCGAAGATGCGCGCCCGTTTGTTTGGTGGCAAATCAGAAAACCGCCTGGACAAAAACACCAAGTCCAAGCGCTTGGGTGAAGCCGCCCGCAGTTACATGCAGGCCGAAGTCGAAGACCACCTCTACCGCTACTACCCGAAGGCCAACGACCGCCTGGCCGGTTGGATTTCGCAGAGCTTTGCCCATTACGCGGTGACCGACATCCTTGCTCAACTGGAAACTGCCGCCGCCAACGCGCAACAAAAGCTGGCTCAGGCTGAATCCGAGTTGGAACAGGTTGCTCAGCTTCGTCAAAACTTGGTCGATCTGGATTCGGCCATTGGCTCCGCCAATACTGGTTTCGAAGGTTTGAGTGCAAGCTACGGCGACACTCAGCCGGAAATGCTGCTGATGGATTTGGATGCCAGCGAGAGCGCTGGCCCTGCCGTCGAAGTTGCCGCTGAAGTCGAAACCCAGGTTGGCGAAGCCGAAACCGAAGAGCTGGTTCTGGAAGAGCCAGCATCGGAATAAAGACCGTCCATGTTCCTGATTGCTCTCCCCCTCCTCCTTTGTCAGCAGCCGCAGCCCCACCATCCGCACCACGAGTTACCGCGGCTGTTGACCGACCGGGAGAGCCCGGTTGCCCTTGAGCTGACCGACGAAGCCGAGTCGTTCAGCTTTGCCGTTTTCGGTGACCGCACCGGCGGACCGGCGGATGGCGTCAAGATTTTGGCCGACGCGGTCCGTGATGTGAACATCATTGGGCCGGACTTGGTGATGACGGTGGGCGATTTGATTCAGGGTTACAACCGCACGCCGCAATGGATGGTGCAGGCGGCCCAGTTCAAAGGGATCATGAATGGGTTGGATATGCCGTGGTATCCGGTGGCCGGAAACCACGATGTTTATTGGCGCGGCGCAAACCGTCCGCCGGAAGAGCATGAGGGCAATTACGAAAAGGTGTTCGGACCGTTGTGGTACGCGTTCCGGCATAAGAACTCGTGGTTCTACGTCTTGTATACCGACGAGCCAAACCCGAAAACTGGCGAGCGCAACTTCAACAAGGCTGAATCCCAGCGCATGAGCCCGGAGCAGTTTGCTTGGTTGAATCAAACGCTGCAACAGACCAAGGATGCTGAAAACGTATTCGTGTTTTTGCACCACCCGCGTTGGTTGGGCGGCAAGTATGGCGACGACTGGAATAAGGTGCACGCGGCGTTTAACGCAGCGGGGAATGTGAAAGCGGTATTCGCTGGGCACATTCACCAGATGAAGTATTCGGGTAAAAAAGATGGCATTGAATACTTCGCTTTGGCGACCGTCGGTGGCAGCAATTTCGGTGATATGCCCGAAGCTGGCTTTCTGCATCACTTCGATTTGGTGACGGTGCGCAAAGGCGAAATTTCGATTGCGTCCTTCCCGGTTGGCGGAGTCGATGATGTGCGCGCGGTGACGGTGGAAGTTAGTCGGGAATGCCGTCAGTTGGCCGATAGGATGCGGCCGACGGTGACTGGTTTGCTTGAGTTGGATCCGCAGATGGGTTGCAAGGGTGAGTTGACGGTGGCGTTGAAAAACCCGTCGTCGCGGCCGTTGGATGTGACCTTGTCCGGCATCGCCAAGGATCCACGTTGGTCGTTTTCGCCGGATCATCATCATTTCCAGTTGGAAGCTGGCGCGACCACTGAATTCAAGATGCAGGTGCACCGCTGGGCCGAGCCGCTGGACCGGGCACTGCAGTTGCCGGTGTTGCGGATGCAGGCGGATTATTTGGGCGAGGGCGTGCGGGTACCGTTGCCGGTTCGCGAATCCTTGATGCCGGTGTCCAATCAGCACTTGCCCGTGCCTGCTACCGCCGAAGACGAGCACTGGTTGAGCATGAACGGCGCCAAAGACGCCGCCATTTTGCCCGCCGCGGATCTGCAACTACCTGACGGGCCATTCACCCTAGAAGGTTGGGTTTGGGCGAAGAAGTTCGTCAGCCGTCAAGGCTTGCTGGCCAAGACTGAGAACTCGGAATACGCCCTCTTCATGTACGACGGCGTGCCCGACTTCAGCGTGCACCTGAACGGCAAGTACATTCATGCCAAAGCTGCCGAAGGCGCGTTGAAGCCCAAGCATTGGCACCACGTTGCCGGGGTTTTTGATGGCAGCGAAATGCGTTTGTACATCGATGGCAAAAAGGTCGCGTCCACCGTCGCAAGCGGCACCCGCACCTTGAACCAGCACCCCTTCATCATCGGCGCCGACGTCAGCGCCCGCGGCCAAGCAGTCGATGGATTGCACGGCCGAATCGACGCCGTCCGCCTCAGCACCGGCGCTCGCTACGACGCCGACTTTGCCCCCGACCGACGCCCCAGCGCAGACGCTGAGACCTTGTTGCTGTTGAACATGGACCCGCTGATCGGACCATGGCTCTACAACGGCGCAACCGGCGGCGCGCACCCGATCAAAAAGAAGTAGCCCGCCGATGCTTCGCCCGCCCCGCTTCTCCGGATGACCAGAATCCAATGGATTAGGATGGCTGCGAGGATCAGTTCTATGCTGGCGTTGGCTAGCCTGTGCACGTCGGCATGGTCCAAGTTTTCCTGCGCCCAAGCAGTCAGAAAGCAAAGTCCAGCGCAATTCGAAGTCGTCGAATCCCTGCCGATCGGCCGTGTACCAGCCGGTTTTCCAGTGGGCTTTGCACTGCTGACATCCGGCGAGCAGCAATACGTTGGCTACTTTGATGAGCAACGGCGAATGACGATTGCTTCGCGTTTGCTGACCGAGAAGACGTGGCGCTATCAAGTGCTCCCTTCGAAAATCGGTTGGGATTCGCACAATTACGTCACCATGGCAGTGGATCTTCAAGGTCGTTTGCATGTCACTGGAAACATGCACGGCGACCCGTTGGTTTACTTCGTCACCGAAGCTGCGGGCGACATCAGCACGCTGCAAAAGAGAGCAATGACGGGCAAACGCGAGGGCCGCGTAACTTATCCGCGCTTCCTAGAGAATCACGAAGGCAAACTGGTTTTCACTTACCGTGATGGCGGTTCTGGCAATGGCATGCGCATTGTCAATCTATATGACAGCGCCAATGACAAATGGTCTCGTTTACTTGACCAGCCTTTGCTTGACGGTGAAGGCAAACGCAACGCCTATCCACTCGACCCTATACGCGGGCCAGACGGCTGGTTCCACCTTGTTTGGGTGTGGCGTGACACGCCAGATTGCGCGACGAATCACAACCTAAGCTACGCGCGTAGCCGCGACTTGCTGGACTGGTGCGCGGTCGATGGATCCGCCGTGACCCTGCCACTGACACTTCAGCAACCACTGCTAATCGTTGATCCCATTCCCAGCGGTGGCGGCTTGATCAATGGCTGCCAAAAGCTGATTTTTGACGCTCAGGGTCAACCGGTGATCAGCTACCACAAGTCAGACGAAGAAGGCAATATGCAAATCTACGCTGCCCGTGCTGAAAACGGCAAGTGGGTACGGCGCGTGTTGACCAACTGGAAGAAGCCTGTTCCCTTCAGCGGTTACGGCTCGATGGGTTTCATCGGCATTCGCATCAGCGGGTTAAGCCGAGTCGAGCCGGGTATCCTGACCCTCACCTACCGGCACAAGGATTATGGACACGGACGATTGGTCATCGAGGAAGATTCCTTGAAGACGATCCAAAAGGAAATTTCGGTTCCGCCGCTCTACCCTAGGCAACTGAATCAACTGCACAGCCAATTCGCTGGAATGAGCGTGCGGCAAGCCAACGATTCTGGCGATCCCGGCGAAATTGGCGTTCGCTATTTGCTGCAATGGGAGACTTTGGGCAGAAACTACGACCGCCCGCGCCAACCACCTCTTCCAGATCCGAGCGTTTTGACGCTGCACAAGCTCCGCCGCGTGCGATAGATTCGCACCTCCAACTTAGCCACCATGCGCACTGCGACCACCGTCTGTCTACTCCTAGCTCTTGCCCCTACCTTGCCAGCCCAAGCCGGCGACAAAAAGGGCGAGGAGCAACCTGCCGTCGACAAGCGCTTTGATGTGCCGGCCGCTCCTGCGTTGAGTGTGGAAGATGCATTGGCGAGCTTTGTGCTTCAACCGGGCTATAGCATCGAATGCGTGGCGTCGGATCCGTTGATTCATGATCCGGTGGACATTGCTTTTGATGAGCAAGGGCGGATGTGGGTGGTGGAAATGTCGCAGCTGATGCTCGACGCCGACGGCACCAATGAGTTGGAACCGAAGTGCGCGATTGCGGTTTTGACCGACAGCGATGGTGATGGCGTTTATGACCAGCGCGCGGAGTTCATGCAGAATTTGGTGCTGCCGCGATCGATTTGCTTCGTGGAAGACGGCGTATTGGTGCTGACGCCGCCGCGGTTGTTGTATGTGCAAGATCAAGATGGCGATGGCGTCGGCGAAAGCGTGACGGTGGTGGATGACAAAGGATTCAATGCTGGCTTGACCAATCCAGAGCACGCGCCCAACGCGATGACCTTCGGCATTGATAACTGGATTTATCTGTGCAATCACGACAAGCGCTATCGTTTGCTCGATGGCGAGTGGCAAACCGGCAAGGTGCCGCGCACCGGTCAATGGGGTATGAACCAAGACGCATGGGGCCGTCGCGCTTACAACTACAACAGCACGCCGGTGCATGCTGACCGCGTGCCGACGCATTACCTGCTGCGCAATCCGAATTTGGGCCGCGCCCACGGCTCCAACGCGCGATTGACTCAGCAAACGAAGGTGTGGCCGATTCGTCTGAACACCGGCGTCAACCGTGGCTACAAAAAACAAACGCTGACTGCCGAAGGCAAGTTGGCCAATTACACCTCGGCGTGTGGACCTGCTTTTTTCACCGGGGATTTGCTGCGCGACGGCGATAGCAACGACGTCTTTAACTGCGAACCGGCGGCCAACTTGGTGCGTCATTTAGACATCCAAGAGGCGGACGGCATTCAAAGCGGTTTGAACGCATACAATGCGCAACAGCAGGATTTCTTGTGTAGCACCGATGAGCGATTCCGGCCGGTGAACTTGGCCAATGGACCGGATGGCGCGTTGTATATCGTGGATTTGTATCGCGGCATTTTGCAGCACCGGGTGTTCATGACCAGTTTCTTGCGCCGCCAAGTTGAAGAACGCGGATTGGATCAACACACTGGGTTGGGGCGAATTTGGCGAGTGGTGCGCGAGGATGCGCCAGCGATTTCAGCAAAAACGGCGGCAGCGAAGTCGTGGGCCCCAGGAGCTGAATCCACTTGGCTGGACAATCTAAGCAGCCCCAATTTTTGGACGCGGCGCACCCAGCAACGCATGATTGCGGAGGGTCGCACCAAAATCGACATCAATGAGTTGCGCGCGTTTGCAGCGACGGCTCCATCGCCCTTCGCGCGATTGCATGCCGCTTGGTCACTCGAAGGCCTTGGCGCAATTACCTCCCAATTCCTGGCAGAACGCTTGGCCAACGAAACGCAGCCGAAAGTCTTGACTGCCTGGATTCGGATCGGTGAGTCGTTTAGCGATCAGCCAGAAGTCTGGACTCAGTGGCAACAGCTGGCAAGTTCGACCGACGTCGAAGTACGTTGGCAACTCGCCTACAGCTTGGGCGAATGCAGCAACCCAGACGCCGTCTTGCTCATGAAAAACATGCTCGCCGCTCACCCCGGCGATTCGATTTTGCGTAGCGGCATTTTGAGCGGTTTGCACAATCGCGAGCACCTGCTGCTCAACCGCGCCAGCCGCGATCCGCGCTTGCAAGACGACAACAAAACCAATCGCGCCCTGTTTGAAACCGTCGGCAAGTGCATTGCCAAGGGCGCGCAACTTAGCGCGATGGATCTGACTTGGGAGCGCATCAGTCGTTTGCCCCAGCACTGGATGAAGGTTGCCATTTTAAACGGCATGGTTGCTGGCTTGCCCAATAAGCAGGGGCACGTTCGCTATCGCTTCGCCGAACCAGAGCCATACAGCCTACGCGCCCTCACCACTGCAGAAGACGATGTCGTCGCCGCTTTGGCACAGAAAATATCGTTGCGAATAACGCTTGGCTACGTGGCGGACTCGATGAACGTCGACGAACTGCCCGCCCCCCATCAAGCTTCGATTGCCCGCGGTCGAGTTTTGTATGGCACCACTTGCGCCGCTTGCCATCAAGTCGACGGCCTGGGTTTGCCTGGATTGGCACCGCCGTTTGCTGAATCGGAATGGCTGGAAAAGCCGATCTCCGAACTGGCCAAAATCACCGTCAATGGTTTGAGCGGTCCGATCAAGGTGAACGGCGTCGACTGGGATATGATCATGCCCGGCTGGCCGCACCTAAGCGACCAAGAAATCGCCGACGTGCTCAATTACGTGCTGTCGCAGTGGGCCAAGAAGAACCGTTTGGTCAAGCCTGACCAAGTTGCGGCTCAGCGTTAGAGCTCTTTGATCTGCGCGTTGCGCCACTGCACATCGGCAGCTTTGCCGCCGTGCACCTGAAATGCGATCCGCCCTTCGGCCGCTGCGCTGTCGTGGAAGTCGGCGCACGGCACGTCGTTGACCCACGATTGAATGTGGTCGCCGACGCACAGAATGCGATAGGTATTCCACTCGCCATTCTTAAACGCGGCGCGCCCCGCTTCGTTGTCTTCCAGATCATCCAACCAACCGCGCAAACCTTCCTCGAACAACCCGCCCGACCAAGCGCGCTCCCCGGTGTCGATCTCAATTTGATAGCCAATGATCCGGTCCTTTGATTCATCCAAAGTCGACCGAATCTGAATCCCCGAGTTCCCGCCCGGCGCAATTTTGACGTCGACCGTCAGCTCAAAATCCTGATAGCTTGCCTTGGTCGCCAAGAAACTATTGCGCGGCAAGTTACGAGCAGTGCCCGTGAGGACACCGCCTTCAATGGTGAATTGGGCGTCGCCAGTTTGATGGAAGTTGTCGCGCGCGCCATCCTCGAACATTGGCTTGAATACGAGAGGTGCAGGAAGATCGGCGGGCGCATCAGATCCGCAGGCCGACAGGGCAAAGATGGCCAAAACTACTGCAAATCGCTTGAGGACGGTCATTTGCTCAGCTTAGCAGGGTTGCCCAAAATTTCCCTCCAGAATCTGTCTCAGCTGGGTCGGCCAACTGGTCGGCGCCGGGTTATTGGGCAGCACCACCTTCTTTAAGCTGACCGGCGCTCAAGAATCCATCGACTTATTTACCGAATTGGGGGTCGAACCTTGGGGGAGTGATGGTGTAGGGTCTAATGTCCGGCACCGCGAACTGCCGGTGATTGGCGCCCGATTCAATTGATGTCACCCACTGCCGGAAGTCGGTGGCTCATCCGCTCCGCCGATGAAATCAAATCCACTCTCTTTCTGGCTATCGCTATTTCCTTACATCGCCACCGGCACCTTTTTGCTGCTGGTGGCGATCACGACGATCTCACTTGGCCGACTCCCTGAATACGGCGATTCTGATCCGGAGTGGGCGGAGCCGATCCGAAATGCCGCAGCGATCTTCGGACTGATCATGCCATGGACAATGATCGTCGGCGTTGCAGCGCTCCTGTTTTGCCTCGATCAATCCGCTCGCCCAAATCCAGCCGCTGGTGCAAGCGCTATTGGCCCGGCGCTCTGCTCTTTTGGGCGATCCTCTATTTTGACCCCGGCGGAACCGTCGACTGGTTCCTTGATTAAGGCACCACTTGCACCGAGGCTGGCCGGGCAAAGCCACGGAAAATCAATTCGCCGAAAGTGGGCTGCTCCCAAAACGCGCAGCTAAACGAGAAAGTCATGCCGACGTAGGGGTTGGCGTCGTCGGAGCCGAGAATCAGTTTGGTGCGGGCGGTTCCGTTGGCGTCGAGCTCGCCTTTGGCGTCGAAGAATGGTCCGGGGTAGATGCCGTTCGAGGTGAGGTCGAACAGGTAGTCGGAGATGAGCGGGTTGGGCAACCCGAATGCCGAACCGTAGGTGGTGCCGGAAGTGCTGACCACTAACTGATAGAACAGTTTGGGCTCGTACAAATACACGGTCGGGAACTGCATGTCCAAGCTGATCGTCGCGCCGTCGCTGGCGTCGATGAGCAAGCTGTTCACGGTCATGAACGACAACGCCAACCAGCTCCAACTAATCATCGATCAGTTGTCCGTCGATTCCGCGCCAAGCTCCTCTTTCATTTCTTCTAGTTGCTTTTCCAGCTTGGTAATTTTTTTCTTCCAGCTCAACTCGAGCTTTCTCCTGCCTGCCTTTTTGCCGTCATACTCATCCAAGCTCGCGGCCATGGCGTGCAAAATTCGTTTGGCCGCCACTTCTTGATGAGCAATTGCCTCCTCCACCATTCCAGCTTGGAGTAATCGCTGGGCAGTCACTTCCCAAGATCGACCGGAGTTCCACCAACATCCTTCGCATGGAGCTGTGACCTCTCCTAAACAAGCTCGGCATTGATGAGAGGGCATTTCTTTGACCCCACCGCAGGTCCCGCACTTCTTGGCGCCCTTGAAGCAACCAGCACATTTCAACTTGCCCTTGCCGTCACAGTCCGAGCACTGAAGCTTATAACCATTCCGATGAGAACTGACGCGGCCCGCGCCTTTGCACTTGCTGCACGCGGAGACGTCATATCCTTTGCAACGCGTACATGAGTGCTCGCCCTTTCCTTTACAAATCGCACATTCGTATTCGAGCTTGGCTTCGCGATCACAAGCTCCACATTGACGAATTCGATCATCGTTGCACCAGGGGCACGAGGCTGCGTCTACCGTACGTTTCAACGGATCTTCGCCCACGCCGGTACCAGAGCATTCCGAGCAGGGACGGGAAACCTTCTTCTTGCCTTTGCAGAAACTGCACCTTCGTTCAAACTTTCCTTTGCAGCGCTTGCATCTCAAAGAACCGGCGCCGTCGCAGACTTTGCACTTAACTCGATCCCCATCTTTCGCCGTGAAATAGCCCCGCCCATTGCAGAAGCCTGGACAAAGAACTCTGCCTTCTTCCGGTTGGGGTAGAGCCAATCCCAACAAGTTCTTCTTCGAAGCTGGCACAGCAACGAGAGCTTTTCGTCGCTCCTTCGCTTTTTCCTGATCGGTGACATCCCAAATTGCCAGCAGCCGCCGAGTCATCTTTCCCATCGTCATTCCGGCGATCGGACCGCAGCTAAAGCAACGCCGTTTGCCATCGCCGTCGCAAGACTCGCATTCGCCCAGTGCAATTCCGGTGCCCTTGCAACTGAGGCAGTTCACCGGGTGCTTCACTCCCACCAATTTATGCGGGGCATCCGTCGCTACGCTCTCTTGTACCGGGGATAGGCCAACGGCAATAGGCGCAGCTACGAGGAAGAGGAAAATGGGGAGCAAGAACAAACGAAAGATCATCTCAATGGGCATTAGTCTGCCACAACCTCATTTAGACAGCAATCTTTTTGATGGCACGAAAGTCGCACTGCGGAATTCCCGGCCAACTTGACAAGAGACTTCAACCTCGCACAATACGTGTTGATCTTTCTACCAACTTCCTCCCCCTTCCATGCCTCCAATCCAATTTTTCGACAATGCTGATTTCCCATGGGTGCCCAAGCTAGAGGCAGCCACCGACGCCATCCGCGCTGAGATGCGTGGATTAGATCCGGATAAGGACTTTGGTGTATGGCCACGCCCGGACATGGTGAAACAAGACTGGGAAATCCATCCGCTCATCGTCCCCGGCACCAAGCCGGATCCCGGTTGGGCAACTTGCCCGGAAACAATGAAAGCGTTGAAGCACGTACACGGGGTCAAGATGGCCGTGTTTTCAAGGCTGCGACCTGGGGCGGAAATATTGCCGCACACCGGTTACACCAAAGCGGTGCTCAAAGCCCACTTACCGTTGGTCGTGCCGACGGACGCCAGTGCCGAGCAATGTGCAATTCAGGTGATTGAAACGCCGCGCACTT
>CAZMDZ010000015.1:12414-21266 GCA_964565175.1 uncultured Planctomycetales bacterium | reverse complement strand
GGCGCCTGAGAAGCCCCGACCGCGGCGTTGGCTTCAAGCGTTAGCGCATCGCTCAAATGCACCGGCAAACCGTGATACTTTTCCAATCCGGGCACCGACCAAATTTCCTGGTTATCCCGATAATGACCATAAGCTTGCTCACCGTGATAGCTCGACGGAGCCCCTGCATGGTGGCCAGCAATATTGACGTCAAAACCTAAGTTTTCTGGATTGGCGCCCAGTGAGTCAATCACTCCCCAGTGGGCTTTGCCTACGTGAATGGTTCGATAGCCGGCCTCATTCAACAAGGTCGGCAAGGTTTGAATGGTCTGCGAGGAAAATTCCTCCGGCTGGATGCCATTGATTCGCCAATCCTCTGGACTGCGCAATCGCTTGGTCTTGCCCGACGGATCTTTGCCCGGCCGCAACGTCCATTGGGTGACGTGATGCCGCGCCGCGTTTTGGCCAGTCATGATGCTGGTTCGCGTCGGCGAGCAAACTGCGCAAGCATAAGCCTGAGTGAAGCGCACGCCTTGCCCCGCCAACCGCTGCAAGGTCGGCGTGCGGTACAAGTCATTGAACGGCGTGCGTTTTTCCTCGCCGCTTTCCGGGTCCACCCACATCGTCACCGAGGAGTCTTGCCAACCTAGATCATCGACCAAAAAGACGATGATGTTGGGGCGGTCCTCGCGGTTGTGGGAGGCGGTTTCCGCTTGCGCTAGGCCTTGCGGTTGCGCTTGGGCTGTGGCCAAAGTGGCCAACGCCAGGAGCATGGGGGCGGCGCCGATCTGGCGCATGAATTTCCTGCCGATCATGCACCCATCATAAGGTCGGTTTGGCCAGCGGGGCGACGGCTAATTATGCTGCTACGGGTTGTAAATCGTGCCGCCAGCGCTGGCATATTGCTGAAGCACGGCAACCGCGCGTTCACGGAGCACGTCGGCGGTGGCATGGATGCCGCTGGCCTGCAAAATCTCGATCCACGGACCTGGTTTGCAGCCCTCATCAAAGCCAATGGCGCGGACATCGACGTCGCGAGCCGCACAAACCACGTCGACGATCCCGGACCATGGAATCGAGGCTAAGCACATGGCGCAAGGTTCGGCGCTGCTGAGCAATTGCAGGCGGCGGCCGTCGGCACTTAAATCGAAACTTTGCAAATGGGTTTGGCTCAAGGTGATCGCCATCACTTCGGCATGCGCCATCGACAGCTGGCAGCGCTCCACCGCATTGACCCCGACGCCCACCAGCTCGCCATCGGCCAAGTTGAAAACCGCCGCGCCAAACGGACCACCGCTTTGGTGCTCAACATTCAAACGCGACAACTCAATCGCCAACTCCATCCGTTGCTCCACCGTTTCCAAATGGGTGGGCAAGTCGGGAAGGCGTTGGATCAGCCAATCGGGGAGTTGCAGTTGGGCGGAATGGGCGAGCATCGGCGGGGAAATTGTAGCTGCGGGGTTAGAGCAACGGTGACGCCAGCGCCAAGCCTGCGCGCAAGGTGAAGTTCGACGGAGCTTCGGCTTGGGCTTGAATCAAGGTGTTTTCGCTAGCTGCCGAAGCTTCCAATTGGCGTTCGGCTACCGAGGCAAAACTCAACGGAGTGCGGGCGAAAAAATAGGCTTCTGGTTTGCCGCCGCGGCGGAATTCGCGCAGCAGGCCGATCATCGTGACTTCGCTCAACGGTATGCCTAATTCTTCATGGCATTCGCGCCGCAACGCGTTTTGCAAAGCCCGGCGCAAATCCAATTCAGACTCCAAATCAATCGGGCTCACCGCACCGCTGACCGAGGCCGACGACGTCCGCTGGCGATTCAGCACCTTGCCGCTGCGCTGCGGGATGATCCATTGATCATCCAGGGTGCGGATCATGCCAACCACGCCGATGTGATTGACCAGCGGGCTACTTTTGATGCTACCTACCGACTTTGCTTCGCCATGCAAAGCTTGACGCAAGGAAGCACCGGTAGGAGTGTGAGCCTCCATGGCAAAGTTGCTGCGCGCCGAATCAAAGTAGTTGGCCAACTGCAACTGCGCGTGCCAGCCGTCTTCCCGCTGGCGTAGTTCGGCCAAACGTACAACAAAGTTATAGTCCGCCAATCCCGTTTCGACGCCATCCGGCAACTGCGTTTCCCATTGAGGGTCGAGTCGGAAGACGTCGTCGGCGATTTCGGCATGTAAGGGCGCGTCTAGGTCGCTTGGGGCGATTTCCCAGCACGCGGCGATTCGCTCCGAGGCGGTGGCGATGGCGTCGTCGTTGGCGTAAAAGCGAATCAGGTCAGCTTCATTCATGGATTGCTTCGACCCGCTCAGGCTGGCTGACGCGGTCGATTCATCAAGTAGCTTAGGCCAAGGAAGGCGGCGCCAACGCAGAAGAACAGCAGGATGCGCCAAATCATGTCCATGTTGGCCATATCAAACAGCAGCATTTTGCCCGAGACTAATGCCAAGGTCGACAGCGCGATGTTTTGTGCGCCACCGTTTCTGGCTTTCAATCCGAAAAGCAATGCCGCGCCGCCTTGAGCCGCCCATGCCGCGGTGGTCAGGCCTACACCATTGTCCAGCCAACGCAATTCGGTGAAGGTCCAAGTCAGCAAGCCGACGTAAGCGATGATTTGCCAGAGGTAGCGTAGATTGACCTCCTTGGGGAAGGTCGATGCCCAAACCAAGGTGGGCAGCAATGCCAAGCGCGTCAACTTGTGCAGCATCGGGTCGCGGTGGCCTTGTTCGCTGAGGTAAATCAAGCAATCACTGCCGAACCAGAACATCAATATGCCGAGCAGGGTGTAGCACAGCAGGCGCGAGGATTGGAACAGTGAAAAGCGAGAGAAGTATAAAACGCTAGCGGCGGCGGCGAGCAGGACTAAGTAGGCGGTGTCGTCTTCAAAGGCGATGGCTAGAGTCAGAAAGCCAAAGCCAACTGCCATTTCGATCGCCACAGTCTTGCCGTGTTTGCTCGATTGGTTGATGCCTTGCAACAACGCATAACCAACGGCAAATAGCAGTGCCAGCGGCCAAAGCTGTTCCCGTTCGATCAGTTGCCAGTTCCAGCCGGCGAGGAAAAACGCAATCACGCTTGAGGCGATGGCGCCGACGCGGATTTCAAGAGTGGAGAAGAAGGGCTGGGCCGTAGGCGCAGGGAATCGCCTTGCCTTCCAGTTGTAAAGCATGGGCAGCAAGCCGCCGATGGCCCACCATGTGCCAATGCCGATGACCATGAAGTCTTCATCCAAGCTTCGGATCTCATCGACGCAATGAAAGAGCACAGGCAGGCCGCCTAGCCACACCGTGGTGGCAAGTGAACGCCAGCCACGGTGCATCAAAATGGCGCCGCCGCCTGCGATCACGGTGCTGGAATAAAGCACCAGGGCTGGAATCGTTCCCCACGGCGTGGAAAGCAGAAATGGCGTGCTTAGTCCGCCAGCAATGCCGATGCAGGCCAACGACGGGTGGTCTTGTTTGATTGCCAGCACCAACGCGGTCAAGGTGATGCCGACCATGTAGGTAAATGCCGGAGTGTGATCGACCAAGCCATAAAGCTGGTGCGAGGCGTAGCCGCATAAGTAATAAATGGCGATCGAACCACCGAGCAGGATTTGGCTGTAGCGCAATCGCGTGGCGTGCAGCTTGAGGCCGGTGATCAGCATCGTCGATGCCAAAGCGACGCCGAAAATGACTCGAACCAGCGGGTTGACCCAACCTTGGTCGGCAGCGTATTTGAATAAAAATGAAACCGCCAAAAAAACCAGCAAGACGCCGACGCGCGCCAGCCACCGTTCGCCAAACGAAGTGCTTGGACCTTCATTGACGGCCCCCGGTTCAGGTGGGGGGGCCTTGCGAATCTTCGGTTGCGCCAAGTCTTTGGCTGCGGCCACTGGCACCGGCACGGGCGGCGCACTTTTGGGCACAGCTGGCGGGGCTTTGGCTAACTGGGAATCAACTAGTTCCTGAACCAAACTTTCCAGCCGTTCCAGCCGCCGCTCTAGATTGGGAATTTTGTCGAAGTCACTCATGTTCAATCGGGCGGCGGCTGGAAAAAGGGTCAGTCCTTGGCTTTGACGTTGCCATCGCGTCCATAAATGAAGCGGTGGAACAACTGTAAGACTTCATCGTTTTGGGTTTTCTGGTGCAGGAATTGCGCCATGTCCTCGGTGCTGGCACCGGTGGCATAGTACTGATGGAAAAACTCTTTCATCAACTCCTTCAACTTTTCTTTGCCCAGTAGTTGAGCTAGACGAGAGTAGAACATCGCACCGGAACGATAGGAGTGCATCGAGGTGGTGCGGTTGTGCGGATTAGAGGAGTAGAGCGCAACGGGACTCGTGGCATTGCTGAGCTGCTTGGCGGTGACTCGTGCATTGTCGGCAAACCAAACTGTCCAAGCTTCGTCGAACCAACCGTCGTTTTGACTGACTGGCTTCAGGCCGCGGCCGAACCAACTGTGGAAGAGTTCGTGTTCTAAAGCTCCCATCGAAGTTGTGGTCGAACCGTCGTATTCCATTGAACGACCGCCAGTCCATACAAAGATGGTGCAGCGATCACCATGCGGCCACATGCCTGGATCGGCGCTGAATTCTTGCAAGTGACCGGCGGCAAGGCTGTGCACTTCTTCGAGCGGAGTTTTTGCCCGATTCAGTTTGCATACATCAATGGTGATGGTGCGGCCTTGTACTTCCACTTCGCTGGTCGAGCGGGTGACCTGGCTGTCTGGGACAATCACTAGCATTTGCGAGAAGGAGGTGAAGTTCGCCGGAAAAGAAAGCTTCCATTGCTTTTGCTTCTTGACGACTTCCATGCTGGCGTTGGTGACGATTTGGTGCTTGCCCTTGGCGCCCTTGAGTTTCAGATCCAACTCGAATGGGAAGCGGTCGTAAATCAAGTTGGCGGGGAACCATTGCTCCAGATAACGACCGGGGTTGAGGTCGGAAAAGAAGAAGTCCCAATGCAAATCCCCGTCTCCCCAATTGAAGCCTTGGGCTTGCCTGGAATTCGGCTTTTTCATTTCGTACTCGAACTGCAGGTGGTACGACTGACCCGCCTTCAGTTCCTGATGCAAAATGCGCATGGTGCTACCGCCCGGACCGGCACTGTGAGTGCCCAGCAATGCCGGATCTAACTTCATCCCGTTCAAGCTCAACTTGCTGACCTCCTGACGCAGATCAAACAAAGGCATGCCATCGGCGGTGAGTTCAAAGTGCATGTCGGCAACCGTCGGCGCCGTCTTTTTGGCGATGTCGAGCACCACACTGGCTTGCACCTTGGAGATGTCGATCGGAATGCCGATGACGCCATCCACTTCCAATGGTGGCGGCGCGTAATGAGTGTCCAGCGGGGCCTCTTGGGCGAGGCCCGGAAGAGTGCAGAATGCGAATGCGCAAAGGCTTGCGGCGGCGAGTGGCTTCATGCGCTCATCCTAACGGCTCCCAGGCCTAATCCTTCCTTCGCACAATGGCCACCGGTCATGGATTCTCGTGATAAACTTGTCCAGGAATCGACGGACTTTTTCCCTTTCCCCGCCCCTAAAACGCTTTTTTCGCCCCCTGTTCCCGGCGCAATAAGCCCTGCAGTCCCTCTTCATGCCAACTTACCCTGCGGTAATTCTCGGGCTTCTGTACGCCATGGCCGCGCCTTCCTCCGCCCAGGAAGTGGGTGGCGGCAACTTTGCCTACGAGCAATTTTTCGGCAACGAATTGACCGCTCAAATGGGTTATTCGGTCGCTCGTGCCGGGGATGTAAACAACGATGGCAAAGAGGATTACATTATTGGTGCAATCGGCGTGGATGCCGGGACCATTGAATGGGCCGGAGCCGCTTACGTTTATTCAGGAGCGGACGGAACAATCCTTCACACCTTCACCGGCACGGCTGGAGGCGGGAGTTTCGGTTTTTCAGTCGATGGCGCAGGAGATGTAGACGGAGACGGCTACGACGACCTCATCGTGGGAGCTCCCTATGTCGGTCCAGGTTCGTCACCCCGCGAAGGGCGGGCTTTTGTTTACTCGGGCTTCGACGGCCACAAAATTTTCCGCTTCGACGGCGCCAACCCCGAAGAGCGACTTGGCTTCAGCGTTGCTGGCGTCGGTGACGTCAATGGCGATGGCTTGGACGACGTATTGGTCGGTTCCATTTGGAGTAGTCAAAATGGCTTGCAGGAATCCGGTAGTGCGGATTTGTTTTCTGGCGCCAACGGCCAGGTGATTTACCACTGGAATGGCGGTTCGCCACGTGACTACCTCGGCTACTCGGTGGCCGGCGCTGGTGACGTCGACAACGATGGCGTGCCCGACATGCTGGTTGGAGTTCCAAGTGCTAACCCAGGCGGAATTGCTGATGCCGGGCGTGTTTTCGTTTACTCCGGTTCCACCGGCAAGAAGATCTATCGTATTGACGGGACAGCAGCTTACGACTGGTTAGGCTTCTCCGTCGCCAGTGCAGGAGACCTCGATGGCGACGGTCACGACGACATCCTTGCAGGCGCCCCGCTCGCCGACCCAGGCGGCATTTTCGATGCGGGTTCGGCCTTGGTCTACTCCGGCCAGACCGGCGCCGTCATCTTCCAATACGACGGCACTGCAGCCAGTGAAAACGTCGGCATTGCCGTGGCGGGCAACCAAGATATGGATCGCGACGGCACTCTAGACCTGCTCGTCGGCGCTCCCGGAGCGGACCCCGGCGGCCAACCGTATACCGGCTCGGCAACCGCGCTCTCCGGCCTCGACGGTAGCCAGATCTTGCAGACCTGGGGGAATGCGGCAAATGTTCAACTCGGTCATGCCGTCGCCATGTTGCCCAACCTTTATCGCTACGGCCATTCGGAAATCCTGGTTGGAGCGCATGGCTTTGACCTAGGCAACAATCAAGACGCCGGTTGGGCGGGGGTGGTTGGTTTTAGTCGATACATCAGTAAGGATTTCAACGAAGTGTCGGCGGCCGATGGTGCACTGGTGACTTTCACTCTGCAATTCCCCCTGGATTACGCTCAAGAGTCCTACAAGCTGCTCGGTTCGGCAACCGGCAAAGGTCCAACTGAACTCGCTGGCTTGCAAGTGCCTTTGACCCCAGGCGACTTCCTGTGGGACGCGTTGTTCTCCACCATGCCGCCTTCGATTTTCAGCAATGTCAATGGCACTCTGACGGCTGGTGGCGAAGCGCAATGCACGCTGACTTTGCCTCCGGGATTCGCCAGCAGCTTCATTGGCAGCTCGTTCTACTTTGCCGCCGTGATCTACGAACCACCAGCAACTGGGTTGGTGTCGTCGGCCGCGATCATGGTTACGGTGACCCCGTAGGCTTCGAAAGCCTGCCGCGTTTTGAATCGTCGCCGCTAAGCAGCGGACTTGTTCAGATATTTGCTCAACAACCTGCTAAAGGCGGCGCGGTCGATTGGCTTGGATAAGTAGTCATCCATGCCGGCGGCAAGACAGGTTTCACGGTCGCCGACCATGGCGTTTGCGGTCATGGCAAGAATCGGCACCGAAGCAGCTGGGCTGGCAAGCTTGCGAATTTGCTTGGTGGCTTCGTAACCGTCTAGAACGGGCATTTGGCAATCCATGAGCACTAGCGAATAACGGCGAGCGCTGACTGCTTGCACGGCGAGTTCGCCATTGAGTACATGATCCGCCTCAATGCCCAGTTTCTCCATTAAGCGCAAAGCCAGTTTGGCATTGACCGCGTTGTCCTCCGCCAGCAAGACCGGACCGCATGGAGCGGTGTCGGAAATCCTATTCGCGCTCGTCGCCAAGATCGAAGGCTTGACGTCACCCTGGTTCCATAATCGAGTCAACGCAGCCTCCAACTTGCTCGCCCGGAACGGCAGCAGCATGCGCTGAGCACAACTTTGATTTCGTGCCCATGAACGAATCTCTTCGCAATTCGGGTGGAACAAGATTGTGTTGTTCCGATCGCCATGGAGATGCAGATGTTGCTCCGCCGCTGCCGGACCCATTTCCATCGATACCAAGAGAGCGTCTACTTGGTCCGAATCTGCCGACGCCAGGGTCGCTCCAAGTCGTTGCAATTCCGCTAAGACAACTTTTTCAGTCGTTGGGTGGAATTGCGACAAGGCAACCGTCTTCCCCTGGAGCGGTGGATTCAATTCTTGAATCGGTTGCACTTCCGCTGCTTGGAGCGGCAACGCAATCTGGATTTCCGTGCCCACGCCTACTTCGCTTTCGATTGAAAATGATCCTCCCATGGCGTGGACCAGCTTTTGAGTGATCGCCATGCCAAGTCCGGTTCCGCCGTATTCCCGCGTCGTGGAGGCATCGGCTTGAGTGAACTCTTCAAACAAAGAGGGCAAGAATTCGGCTTTCATGCCAATGCCGGTATCGCGCACCGAAAGCGCCATTTGATTTTCGCCGACCTTTTTCGCCTCGATGACCACTTCACCCTGTTCCGTGAATTTGATCGAATTGCCAACCAGGTTTAAGAGGACTTGGCGAATGCGGGTTGGGTCGCCGGAAACTAATTCCGGTATTTCAGGGTCCATTACGGCGTTGAAGGCTAAGCCGCTTTTGGCTGTTTTGGCAGACAATCCATCGAGCACATCTCCCAGGATGCTTCGCAGAGAATAGGGAATCGTTTCGATGACCAATTGCTCGGCTTCAATCTTGGATAAATCAAGAATGTCGTTGAGCAAGTTGAGCAGGGAATCCGCGCAACCGTGAATGGTTTGCACGGCGTCTTGCTGTTCCTCGTCTAACTTGGTCTCCAAGGTCAAATCCGCCATTCCTAGAATGCCATTCATGGGCGTGCGGATTTCATGGCTCATCGTCGCTAGAAATGCACTCTTTGCGAGGTTGGCAGCTTCCGCCTCCTTTCTCGCCAAGGTCAGTTGGTCTTGCGTTGAATTAAGCGCATGAATCCAAATCACT
>CAZMDZ010000015.1:0-12404 GCA_964565175.1 uncultured Planctomycetales bacterium | reverse complement strand
TGCCATCGATACAAAGAAGATCAGGGCGGCGATGTGACTGAAAGCGGACAGGATCGCCAGTTCTTTTTCGAGTTCCACCGGGTGCCATGGGCCCCAATACAGGTGGGCTCCGAGTAGGGCGATGAAGTAGACGATTTCAACCGCAGCCACTGCAATTGCCGCGCGCACGCCCAGCAAATAGCCACCCAGGAGCGGGATCAAGAGCAGCCATGGAACCGCCCCGCTCAAGGATCCGCCGGTCAATCCAGTGACCGCCATCATCAGCAGGAGGAAGGTGGCGACGAAAAACTTGCTCCACCAACGGACATTCTGTTGACGACGAAGGGATGGGATCCCTCGGTACATCGGCAAGAGGGAGGCGATGGAAATTGCCGCCATCCACTTCAATCCAAAAGACCAAGCAAGGGCAGAGATCAACGGCACCAAGGCGAACAGGCTGTAAGCGCTGCCAAGAAGGATTTTGGCGCGTTGATGTCGGATTAAATCGTCTTGGTAAGTCTGCAAGTCGGCCGCGAAGAAAATGGAAATACAGTCCTTTATCGGACCGATTCCACTTTTTCTGATGTGGCCGCCTCTCCATCGCTTAGCTGGCGCTGGACCGGTCGGGCACGCCAGGCCAGCCAAGCGGTTTGGCAGACACCGCCGCAGACAAAAACGGTGAGCGCGACGTACACCCCAGGCCATGGACTCAGTCGTGCGCCAAGGGTCAAACCCGTCACCGCAATGACGACGTAAATCGCTACGGCTTCAGTGATTCCACGCGTTTTGCGGGCGTGGACCAGCATCCCGCCGAACCAGCTTTGCAGCACTTGATAGGCCGGCATGAGAACGCCAATGAGCAAAGCAAAGGTGCAGAATTCCACCAGCTGTGGATCCAGGTCCGAGATCGTGCGGAACCAGAAATCAGAGAGCGGTGACAGTGCGAAAATCAGCAACGAGCCGGAGGTCGCCGCCGCCAGAATCCAAGTAAAGCGGCGCAGCGCTGGGTAGGCGTCGGGTTTGCCGAGCAGGGCGACGACGACTTCATTGAGGGCAAAGCCGGTACTACGGATCAGGAATAGGAGACCGTGCACCACCGGCCATGCGGCCAGCGATTCCATCGCCATCGGCATTCGGCTCATGGCGGCGGAACCGGTGGGTTGGATGACTAAGGTGAGCAGCGGCATCAGCGCCAACGGCGTGTAGAAGCTCAAGAAGCGGCTGCGGTTGAGCGGTGGGTCGGCCGACGGAGTGCCGTCAAGGCGGTCGGCAATCACCGGCTTGGTGATCCAGCCGATGAACGCGGCTTCGGTGAGCACGGCGATCGAAACCGCTCCGGCGCCGACAGCCACTCCAGGGATAGGGAGTACTTCAAAGTAAGCGAGGGCGCTGCCCGTGGCGAGTGTGGCAGTCAATGCAACCAGCCGGATGGCGGTGCCGACGCCAACCATCTTCGAGCGCTCGTAGCGGATCAACACACCTTGGTAAAAGCGCCGGTAGGCAATCGATGCGGTCCAAGGCGTCAGGATTTGCAGACCGAGCCGACCGGGTTCGACGATGCCTTCAGGAACTCGCAGCAGAGTGCGGGCGATGTAGTCATAGGCGGGGCTGAAGGCGATGGCTACATGGAGTACGGTCAGGGCGCCGGCCGAAAAGTACATGAAGCGGCGAACTTTGACGAAGGAATCATGATCGCCGCAAAGTGCGGTCGATGCTGCCAGCAATTGAATGATGGGGCCTTCAATCACCAAGGCAATGGCAAAAGCCACGCTGCCATAGGCCGCCAGCTGGACGCCTTCTTCCGGCAAGCGGGCAATGAACGCGGTGAGCATCGGAATCTCGACGCCCATCAGCATCCAACTGGCGGCAAGCGGCAGCCACAAACGGAAAACCCGGCCGACGCTGACCGGGGTGTCGTTGGAGGTTAGGGGTGGAGAGGCGGTGTTCAGCGGAGGACGTGTCTGGGAACACGAAAACAGGTGCGGCCTGATCAAGGCCGCACCTGTTGAGGTGGAGCGATCAAGTCTTAGGGCGTCACGTGCAGGGTGGTGCGACCCGAAGAGTGAGTGAGCAATCCACCGGCATCGATGGTGACCGCGGCGCAGTAGGCTTCCATGCCAATCATGCTCGATGGCAGGCCAGTCTGGGTTACGTTGCCGGAGGCTTCACCAGCGGCGCCGAGTATACCGGTCATGCCGGAGTGGCCACTCAAGAAGTTGTAATCGCCACCGACGGTACGCCAGAACAAGGTACCCGGCGACAGGGGGATGCCGACGTTGTTGGCGAAGAACGGGTCTTTGCCGAGGCTGAACAGAACGGCGTAGCCTTGGCCAGCAACGGAGTCTGGGAAGTCGATGTCGAAGTTAATGACGCTGCCCGTTGAGGAAGAAACCATGCGGTTATCGGCGGTCATGAACGAGTCGTACTCCAACTGAAAGATACGGCCGTAGCGTGGAACGCCGAGCTGCGGGCGCCACTCCGGTGCGGCCACGAAAAACTCTGCGTAGCCGTTGCCATCGCTGTCGCCGATGATCTCGAGTTCCGCGCCAAGGCGTTCCCGAGTGCCGGTGCCCATCCAGCGCAGCAGCAGGTCATTGCCGTTGCCGCTGTAAACGTAAACTGCGCCAGCCACCGTGTCGGGCAGACCAGAAAGGTCTTTGATGTGGGCGCCAATGATGACGTCGTTGACGCCGTCAGCGTTGACGTCGCAGTTGCCAGCGATCGAACCGCCGAACTTATCGCCTTCTTCTTCACCGACCCAGCGGCGAAGCAAAGAGCCATCGGTGCCGTCGTACATGAACACTGCGCCACATTCGGCGCCAATGCCAGCTTCGGCGTGCTCTTGAGCAGCGACCATAAAGTCTGGAGTGCCGTCGTTGTTGACGTCGCCAGTCTCGGATACATTCGAGCCGAAGAAGCCCGCAGCGGACTCGCCAGTTACGGCAAGGAGGCCGGAGCCGTCGACGCCGGAAACGACAAAAGCGCGTCCCACGTCTTGGTCCAAACCTACGTCGGTGCCTTTGGCCCCGATCAGCAAGTCGTCGGTACCGTCACCATCGACGTCACCGATTACCGCCAGCGAAGACCCGAAGCGCGAGTTGGCCTCGACGCCATCAATGCGGACAAGTACGTTGCGAGTTTGGCCGTCGTAGATGTAGACGCGACCGGAGTCGACAATCGCTGCGCTGTCGGCCATGTCTGCGCCCACAGCGAATTCATCCCAACCGTCTCCATTCATATCAGGAATGCGCAGAATCGAAACACCGAAGTTGTCCCACGCAGCTTCGCCCGATACCAGCGAGAAGTTGGAAGGGTTGCCACCATCGAAGATGTAATCCGATCCAGCGTAATTAACGCCGCCCGGGTCATGACCTGGAGCGGAAACGATGAACTCAGACTTGCCGTCACCGTTGGTGTCGCCCATCGAGACAACTTCTTTTCCAAAGCGGTCGGCAACGTTTTCGCCGTTGATCAGCCAGATCTTGGTGCCGAGCACGCCGTCGTACAGGTAGACGCCGCCGGTACCTTGGTTTTTGCCGGGTGCGGTGATCAGAATGTCGTCGACAGAGTCGCCATTCATGTCACCGTTCAAAGCCATAGCCAGGCCAAAGCCGATCTCGCCGACTTCGCCTTGCATCTCACGGGAAAAGTTCCATTGGCCGCCGGGATCGTCGCTCTGGGCAGCAGCCAGGGTTGAGAGGAGGGCTGTCGAGAGACAGGTCGACAGTAATTTGGGAGCTTTATTCATGGAAGAAACAGGGAGACGTGGTTGGGTCGCGGAAGTGTACCCCAGGAACGGTTTACGGTAGTTGGGATCCCAAAAACCGCTCCTAAGGCCGGGCGCACCGCTGTTTTCCAGACGCGTGTAACTGACTTAAAGTCCCCATTTTTCGGCTCATAACTCTCTTAACCAGATATTTCGATAGCTGACGGGATTTCCGTGATCCTGTAGGCCGATGGGCAGCTTGGCGGCATGGGCCGAATATTTGGGCAAAGACTTATGCGAGGTGGGTCCAAGCAGCTTTTCGTCGTGCTGGACGAGAATTCCGTTGTGGAACACCGTAACCCGTGCTGGTTGAGTGACTTGGCCAGATTTGTCAAAACGCGGAGCAAGGAAAACGATGTCGTAAGTCTGCCATTCGCCAGTGGGGCGACAGGCGTTGACCAAGGGCGGCTTTTGACCGTACAAAGACGCGGCTTGCCCGTCGGCGTAAGTCCTGTTTTGGTAGCTATTTAGGACTTGAATCTCATATTTGCCCATGAAGAAGACACCGCTGTTTCCTTTGCCTTGAGAACTCGCCTTGGGTTCGTGGGGGGCTCTCCATTCCAAGTGGAGCTGCACATCGCCGAAGCCTTGCTTGGTTTTGATCCCACCGCTGCCATTGACTGTCATTGCGCCGTCGGCGACCAGCCATTTGCCACCAGTCCATGACGATAAGTCCTTACCATCAAACAGGATCACGGCATCAGAAGGCGGTGGCGCGGAGTTGGAAGCCGTCGCCACGCCTGGGGCGACCACGGTCGGCACGGGGCGATTCTTGTCGTGGACTCGCCATTTGCTGCCGGGCAGCTGAGGGGTGTCGGTGTAGCCCACCGGCCCCTGTTGCTGCTGTTGGGGTTGTGGGCTCAGCGCCCAGCCAAGGCCGGCGACGGAGACGATGCTAAGGAGGAGGCCGAATTGAATTCGCATGCCCCGTTATAGGACCTCTTCGCCGCCTCTTGCCAACCGGGGCTGTCGGCTCGGTCTACCAACTGCCAGCCATTAACAGGCCTGCTTTGACCGTGTTGGCCAGGTATTGGACCTCCGATTCCCGACTGGCGGGGCTCCACAGGTCGGCGTTGACGCGGAATAATGGCACTGCGCCAAAATCGCTCATCCGACTTTCCAGGGCAGGCCGCAACTTCCCGCCCAAAGCGGGCGACGCCATGGTGTGGCAGGAGCGACAGCTAGATTTACCCATTTCGCCGCCAGCCAATTTGCGCACCTCGGCGGCATTGCCTTGTTGGGCGGCGACGATGGCGCGGTCGAGCAATTCGACGGCGTCGGCAACGATGAGTTCGTATTCGGCGGCGGATTCACGGCCGATAATCGGGCTGAGTTCGGCGCCCAGCGCGGGCAATTCCATCCACTGCTTGCGCCAATCTTGGAGCAGGGCAACCGGCGGGATTTCGCCACGGCCGGTCAGGGTGAAAACTTGATTCAGCCGCGCCGCACTCAGCGCCATGAAGCGTTTTTGCGCATAAAGCTCTTCGGTGCCGCCCCGGGAGCGCGTCGAGGCGGTGACATCCTTCCAGTGGCGATGGGCTTGGGAGGGCGTCAACAAATCCCCTGGGGTCGAGGCCCTCAATCCTTCAAATTGACTCAAAACGCCGTTCCAAAGGGTTTCGCGTTCCGTTTCGACCTTCTCGCCGGTGACGCCGACGTGAATCAATGCCGACTGCGAATCAAAACACAAATACAAGTGGCTACCAGTCAGCGGTTTGCGCAGAGGCATGCGAACGATGGTGCTGGGGACCAATTCACCAGCGTCGCCGCGTAGATTGGCGCGAAAGCGCTGCACATTCCATAGGTCGCTTTGATTGAGTCCGGCGTGCCCGGCAATATTTCGTTTTTCAATCGTTTTGAGGTCGCTGCTGAGCGGCTCCATGCTCGAAATCGCTACCCCAAGTGCTGCTGATGCCGTCCCCATTTCCTGCTGCAGCAGTTCTTCCTCGGTGGGGCCAGAGGCGCATCCAGAGAGGTGGAGCAGGCCGCCAATCATGGCGGCCACGAGGAGCAGGGATTTCCAAGGGGAGGTCATCAGCGTGGCGGATGGGGCAGCAATTGGTGTCATCAGCATGCCTACGGCCTAACTTGGCCGACTATTTGGCGCAGTTTTCTTTGCAGGCGTCAGAACCTGCTGGAGCGCCGCAACCGCAAATCTTGACGTCGGTGCCTTTTTCCATTTTGCAGCAGCCAGGCGAGCCTTTGTGCAGGCCGCAACCGGTGCACACGGTGGCATCTTTGGCGCAGCAATCGTCACCGCCTTTGATTTCGCCGCATCCTCCACACAACATGGCCGGAGCTTCATCGCAGCAGGCGTCGCTGCAATCATCGCCACAGAGCATGCTGCACGAGGTCATAAAAGGAACGGCCAAGATAAGGACCGTGAACAAAAGCCATTTCTTGAGGTTCTGGTTCATGAGAGATTCGTTTTACAAGGTTGAATGGGAAGGCTGGCTGCTACTTGAGCCAAGCCGCGACGTATTCCTTCGGGTAGCGAGTGACTTCAAACAAAGTTGCCACCATTTCGCTGCCCTCGCCGACGGTATGTGGGTTGACGTAACGCCAAGCCTCGATGCCGTCAGAAGTAACTTCAAAAGCACGACCGGAATCCGATTCGGTGATCAGTGTATTGCCGTTGGGAAGGCGCATGCAACTTCCGCAAGTTTCGGAGTAAAAGTCATTGGACGCATTGCCTTGGTATGCCCAAACGATGTTTTGGCTACCGGGCTCCACTTCGTAAACATTCGACATGCCAGAGCCAAAGTTGTCGAAAACCAGCATGTTGCCGTTGTCCAAGATGGTTGGTTGATGCTGGCCATCCCAGAAGCCGGTCATTGCCCAAACGACTTTAGCCTCATCCATATCGATGACCGCAACCACGTCCATCTCGCGGATGGAAATCAGCACCTGCCCTTCTTTCCAAGAAGCTGGGGCGTTGGTGTGGGGCTGCTTTAAAACTTCAATGGTGTTGGTGTGGAAAATGTCTCCAAAGGCTGGCATCTGCTGCAGAACCGGAGCGTAGATCGAATTCTTAATCGCTTCAAAAACCGCTACCCGACGCAACTCTTGACCATCGGCCGAAATTTGCACGATGTAATCTTCAATCACCGGCTTGGTCTTATGGATGGCATCGTTGACGTGGCTGGCCGAGCCGATGGCGTAGATGGTGCCGTCGGCTTGAACTTCGAGGTCGTGGTGGAAGCCGCTTTTCAGTTTCCATAGCAGCTTCGAGTCTTTGTCATACCGAGCGAGCCAAGCGTGACCGCCGTAGACCACCGCTAAACCACCATCGGGATAAAGGTGTGCTTTGCGAAAACGTTTGCGCAAAACCTTGGCGTCGCCGCCATCCAAATCCGCTGCCAAGTCGGCCTTCCATTGATGAAGCACGGAGCCATCCATGTCCATCAAGTACGCCTCTTCTCCGTGGGCACTGATGCACAAGTTGACGCCATCCTGAGCGATCTCGGTGATATTTGTAATCACCCCAGTCTTCTCCGCCGCAGCTTCGGTGCCTTCGGCGTAACCCAGCTCTTCTAAGTTTTTGACGTCGCTGGTGTCTTGAACTCGCTTGTGTTGACTCGGTGGTTTAAAGCGAGTGGTGGTGTTCCGTACCGACGAGCTGGCTAGCGCCGGAATCGAGCCGTCGAAAGGAAACTTGTGTTTGTGATAACCCCAGCCACCGTAAATCACCCCGGCGAGCAAGGCGATGAGGGGCAGGATGAGCCGCACGATGAGGCGCAGCGGGGAGAAATTGGAAGAGGTCATTCGGAGTTGGTCTGGGTTGCAGTCCCAAGCATTCTAGCTGGTGGACTGCGGGTGTACCCTGGACCTGTTCCGAATGGCCTCTGGTCGTGAAGTCTTCTCTTTAGATCGCTGGATCCTTTTGAGTTTTGCGAGCATTCCCTTTGCGACCTTTTTTAGCCTTTTTGGCCTTGGCTGCTTTTTTGCCTTTGGCGCCCTTGGCTTTCGCTTTGCCCTTGCCTTTTCCTTTGTTGTTCGCCTTGTCCTTGCAGTTGCATTCGCCGCTTTGAGCACGCTTGGACTTTGCCGTCTTTTTCATCCGCTCCTTGCGGATTTCCTGTTTCTCAGGCGTCAAGCCTTGCGCTCCGCGTTGGCCGCCTTTGCGGGCTGGGCCTTGCGACCGACCTTCGCCACCACCCCGACGGGCTGCGCGATCGCTTTGGTCTTGGCTTCCACGCCGACGACCGAGGCTGTCCGTTTGCCCCTGGCCGCCACGACGCCGAACAGCGCCATCACTTTGGCCTTGGCCGCCGCGACGACGAACGGCGCCATCTTGCCGCCCTTCCCCTTTGCTACGCCGACGCGCTCCAGTCTCGCCTTGGCGGCCCCCCTCGGCCCGCTTTTTGACGACGGCGGCGCGCAAACGCTGGCGCTCCTGCTGATCGAGTACCCCGTCCTTGTTGGCGTCGAAACGCTCCGCGACCTTGATCGGGACTTGGATAGGGGCTGGTTCTTGTTGAGCATCAGCAGGAGCGGCGAGCAGGGGCAACGTCAAAAAGCCGACGGCTAGAGTGTGGATTGGATTCATCATTGTTTTCCTACAACAATCAACACATTGCTCTCGTCGGGGTTCCGTCGCCAGCTGCTAAAATCCGACGATGCTTGGTCAAGGATCGGAAATTACGCAGCCTCGAAAACGCTCAGTTCTGAACTGGGCGGTGTTGATTTTTGCCTTTATCGGTTGGAATTCAGCAGCCATTAGCCAAGAGTTGATTCCCGCTGGGGCTACTTGGAAATATTGGGACCAAGGGATTCCATCGGCGGATTGGTTGCAGCCAGACTTCGACGATAGCACTTGGCCCAGCGGCCCAGCTCAATTGGGCTGTGGCGAAAATGACGAAAGCACCGTGATGGGGCGGACCGAAAGTTCGCACGCGCGCACCCTTTGTTATTTCCGCCACCAATTCAACATGCAAACCGCCGAGGCCAGCGACCAACTCTTGCTTCGCTCGCTAATCGATGATGGCGCCGTGTTCTACTTAAACGGCGACGAAATTTATCGGGCAAACATGCCAACTGGAGAATTGAAAGACGATACTCGCGCTCGATCGGGTCATTATGGACGCCCAGAAAACCGGTGGGACCAGGTTTGGCTTCCCAAAAGCTTGTTGAAATCCGGGCGCAACACCTTGGCCGTTGCCGTTTACCAAGTCAGTGAAAAGAGCAGCGACATCAGCTTTGATCTTCGCCTGAGCTTGGACGGCCCGCCATTGATCAGTCGCGGCCCTTATCTGCAAATGGCAACTCAAACCAGCATGACCCTGCGCTGGCGTACCCCGATGCCAGCTAGCGGGTGGGTGCGTTATGGCACCGATCCCCAGGAATTGGATCGGGTCGCGGGTCATCAAGCCAACAAGGTGAATCACGCCATCACCTTGACTGATTTGGAGGCGTCGACCACTTACTACTACGTGGTGGCCGATGACCAGCAAGCCCTCACGCCGACTCAAACTCCGCACTTCTTTACCACCGCACCACCGGCAGGCGCATCCAAACCCTTCCGCACTTTTGTCTTCGGCGATTCAGGGACGGCTTCCAGGAACGCCGCCCAGGTTCGAGATGCGGTGTGGAAGCATCACCAGCAAAGAGCGGCTGACTTCTGGCTGATGCTGGGCGACAACGCTTACAACAACGGCACCGATGCTGAATACCAGCGCGCAGTCTTCGACTTTTACCCAACCCTGCTAAGCCATTTGCCGCTATGGTCCACCCGCGGCAATCACGAAACTCGTGCCAAAGTTTATTACCGAATCTTTGATCTGCCAACGTCGGCAGAATTAGGCGGCCTCGCCTCTGGAACCGAAGCTTATTACTCCTTTAACTGGTGCAACGTGCATTTCATCTGCTTGGACTCACAAGGCACCGATCGCAGTGCCGACGGCGCCATGGTCCAGTGGCTTGAGCAAGACTTGGCCCAGGTGGATCAAGAATGGATCGTTGCCTTTTGGCATCATCCGCCGTACACCAAAGGCACTCATGATTCGGATGACGTTGAAGATAGTGGTGGCCGCATGACCGAAATGCGCGAGCAAGTGCTTCCCACCTTGGAAGCCGGTGGCGTCGACTTGGTCTTGGGTGGGCATAGTCACACCTATGAAAGGACCTACATGATTGGCGGGCATTATGGTCTTTCGACCGAGTTTCAACCGCATATGGTGCTGGACGGCGGCAGTGGCGACCCCACTGGCGATGGCCCCTATGTTCAACATGCAGGCGGCGACGCTGGTGCGGTTTACGTGGTCGCGGGTTCGTCTGGATCGGGCTATAAACCCAAAGCGCACCATCCAGCGATGTACCATTCTTCGGGTGACATGGGCGCGGTGGCGTTGGATTTTGATCCAAACCAACTGCAGGTTAGTTTTATTGGCCGCAATGGCGATACAATCGATGTTTTCAGGCTAGTCCGGCAGCCGGACGTCGGCTCGACGACGCCTCTCGAGGTCCCCAATGCCCCCAGATCAACCTTCTCAAAATCTTCACCGCGATGAAATGCAAGAGCCGGATCAGGATGGCCGCCTAATCCTCGTCAGCAACCGGCTACCGGTTGTCCTGAATCAAGAGCAAGAGAAGTGGCAGCTGCGAATGGCTGCTGGGGGATTGGCGACTGGATTGCGTCGGCCTCACCAAGAGAGCAAAGGGATTTGGATCGGATGGCCAGGCGTGGTTTCGCCGGGCGGAAAGTTGGAGCCGAAAGTGGATCAGTTGCTGCGCTCCAAAGGCATGGTTGGGGTTGGCTTAGACGAGCGCGAATTCGAAGAGTATTACACCCACAGCAGCAATCGATGCCTGTGGCCGCTGTTCCACTACTTTCCGGAACGGATGACCTTCGATGCCAATTACTGGCAAACTTATCGAGACGTGAACCGCAAGTTCGCTGACGCTGTGCTGGACGAAGTGCGGCCGAACGACATTGTATTTGTGCAGGATTTTCACCTGACTCTGCTGCCGCGCATGCTGCGCGAGGAAATGCCGAACTTGCGGATTGGCTTTTTCCTCCACATTCCCTTTCCATCGTCCGAGATCTACCGCATTTTCGCCCGTCGTGAAGAAGTGTTGCACGGCATACTCGGTGCCGACGTCGTCGCCTTCCACACTTTGGGTTATGTGCGCCACTTCCGTTCGGCGGTGCGTCACCTCCTCGGTTTGGAAACGCGCAGCACGCGGGTTCGAAACCAAGGGCGCGACGTGCATCTGCTCGCCCAGCCGCTGGGCATTGAACCTTCGGAGTGGCAGCGCACCGACGATGATTTAGAAGCCGAGGTTGAGCAGGAGATTGAATCGCTGAAGAAAGCGGTGGCAGGTCGCAAGATCATCCTTGGTGTGGAACGACTGGACTATTCCAAAGGCGTTCCGGAACGGCTGAAGGCATTCGCGGCTTTACTCGAAGAGAATCCATCGCTGGTCAACGAGGTGATGATGATCCAAATCGCGGTGCCGTCGCGAGTCGAGGTCGAAGAGTACCGCTACTTGCGAAACGAGGTCGACCGCCTGGCTGGCAAAATCAATTCCGAGTTCGGCAAGCCAGGTCTGCAGGCTTTGCACTATCAATTCCGCGGCGTGCGCCCCAGTGTGTTGCGAGCGCTGTACCGCCTCGCCGACGTCTGCCTGGTGACGCCGCTGCGAGACGGCTTGAATTTGGTCGCCAAGGAATACGTCGCCTCGCGCTTGGAAGACAATGGCGTTTTGGTGTTGGGGGAAAACACTGGAGCAGCTTGGGAGCTTGGGGAAGCTTTGCGGGTCAACTCCAACGACGAAGAAGCGATGCTGTCGACGTTGAAGCGCGCATTGTTCATGCCCGAAGAGGAAAGGCGTCGTCGGATGAAGCCGATGCGTCAACGCGTGGCCGACGCCAACGTCCATGTTTGGGCCGATCGCTGCCTCAATGCCATCCGGACCGCCGTGCCTCCAGCGCCGCCGCAAACTCTCGGTCAAACTCAGGTCAAGCGCTTCGCCACCGAGCAAGAACATGCCGACGGCACCGTACTTTTCTTGGACTACGACGGCACTTTGCGCGAGTTCACATCCATTCCCAGCGAAGCCGCGCCGACCCAAGAGATCTTGGATTTGGTCTCCGGACTGGCGAATACACCTGGATTGCAGACCTGGATCATCAGCGGTCGCTCTCAGCAGGTGCTCAGCCAATGGTTAGGGCAAACCGGTGCCGGTTTGATTGCCGAACACGGCGCCCAAATGCGCTTGCCGGGGGGGCGAGATTTCCAGCCGTTGGTCAATGACCTCGACCTCGAGTGGCGTCCTGAAGTTCATCAACTGATGACCGAATTCGCCGCCCGGGTCCAGCAAAGCCGGGTTGAAGAGAAGCCGTTGGGCATTGCTTGGCACTTCCGCGATTCCGAGCCGGAGCAGTCGATGTGGCAAGCGCGGGAACTCTTCCAGCACTTAGAGGAAATTCTGCAAGATCGCAACGCCGAAGTCATGCGCGGCAACCAGGTCATCGAGGTTCGCCCAGCTGGCGTTTCCAAAGGTTCAGCCGTGCGTCGGGTTCTGGCGGAATGCCAGTGGCAAAATCCCGCAGTTTTGGCGGTCGGCGACGACGTCACCGATGAAAGCATGTTCCTAGAGTTGCCGGATTCCGCTTGGACGGTATTGGTTGGAAACCGGGATTCGGCTGCAAAATACT
>CAZMDZ010000014.1:0-21472 GCA_964565175.1 uncultured Planctomycetales bacterium | reverse complement strand
CTGGTGGTGTTTGGAACCGAATTCGGCCGTACCGTTTACTGCCAAGGCAAGTTGACCGCTGACGACCACGGCCGCGACCACCATCCGCGCTGCTTCAGTTACTGGTTGGCTGGCGGTGGCATCAAGGGCGGAGTGGTGCACGGTGAGACCGACGAATTCAGCTACAACATCATCAAAGATCCGGTGCACTTGCACGACATCAACGCGACGGTGCTGCATTGCTTGGGCTTGGATCACACCAAGCTGACCTTCCGCAACCAAGGCCGCGACTTCCGTTTGACCGACGTCGGTGGTGTGCTGGTGAAGCCGATTTTGGCTTAACCATGGACCTTTCATCGGATTAATGTCAAATTCGTTGGGGGGGAAGGACTGAATCCTGTGCTAATCCAGTTAGCTCCAAATCTTAAGCCATGATTACTACCGCCCTACTCCTCGCCGCCGCTCAATACCCGCTCGAGCGCATTGCTTTTATGCCCAGCACTCAACCCGAGCAGCGACTCGGCGAGAGTTTCGTCGAACTGGGTGACGTCAACGGTGACGGGGTCCGTGACTTCGCCGTCGGTAGCCCGGGCCATTTGCCAGCGGTGGGTTGGGGTAGTGGATTAGTCGAAGTCTACTCCGGTGCCGACGGCACCCAGCTTTACCAAATCAACCCAATTGCCAGCGTCGATTCCCAGATTGGACTGAAGCTGACCGTCATCGGTGACGTCGACTACGACGGCGCGAGTGATTTTGTCGTCGGCTGCGGCGGCCAGATTGCCGCTTACATCATCTCTGGTCGCGACGGCTCGCGGTTAGCAAGCATCGACACCCAATCCAACGGTCAGTTCGGCATGCAACTGCAGACGATTGGCGATATGACCGGCGATGGGCTACCCGAATTCGCCATTGGCCTGCCAAATGATTGGTCCAATGGCATTTTTCTTTCCGGTCAGATCTCGATCTTCAATGGTGCTGATGGGTCCTTGCATTACAAAATGCATGGCCAATCCGAATACCGCTATCTGGGTGACATGATCGCCACGCCTGGTGACATCAACCAAGATGGGATCGCTGACTTTGTCGTCGGAGGCCTCGATGGTTTAGCCATGTCTGTCGATAGCGGCTTCACTGCGATCAACGGCGCCAACTTCCAACCGATGTTCAGCCGTGACCGCACCCAATTGAGGCAGAGTGCTGCTGACCTAGATGCCGTGGGGGATCTCAATCGTGACGGCACCAACGACTTGATGGTCACGGGCTTTCAATTCCACCCCAGCGGCAACTGGTTCCAAGGAGTCACTAGCATCGTTTCCGGCACCGACGGGACCACATTGTTCACCATCCTCGGTGATGACTTTGAAGACTTCGGACGCAGCGCCACCGCCCTCGGCGACATGGATGGCGACGGCACCGATGACATCGGCGTGCTGTCTTTCCAGCTCAACCGCCAGTGGCAGATCAAGCCAACTGTGAAAGTGTTTTCTGGGAACGATGGCTCGTTGCTTTCCCAAGCCGCAACTCCCGGATTTAACTTCTTAGTTATCCATTTGTATCCGCTGTCCGATCACAACGGCGACGGCCGCGATGAACTCATTCTTGGTATTCCAGAAAACCAAGTCGGCAGCGATCCACCTAACTTCCTGCCCGGCGGTGAACTGCATGCAATGGCTTTAGAAATGTAGAGAGATTTAAATCTCTGGCCAAATTTTCGGGACAGATTCACAGTGTTGATCGTTTCCCTAAATGCTGTGAAGTTTAAACCCTTAGCCACCATCCTTTTGTTGATGGTATTTACAGTCTTGCTTGTTTTGCGTCCCCTGCAATCAGATCCCCTCGTTGCAGCAGAACAGCAAGCCGAAGAACTCGGTTATCCGAAAGATTACATTCAAATCTCAGGCGGTGGATACGCAAACAAGCTGGTGAGTAGGAACGCGCATCTGCGTTTTCATTCCATCGCCCACCCTGAACATGGAGAGATCTATCTTCGGATCGAGCAGCCAACGCCATTCCATAGTTGGCAGTTACGCGAATTTACCCTGGAAAATCAGCAGGAAGCACCCCCTCAGCCACCCGAGTAGAGGGCTTTTTTGGGGTAGGATGAAGGCAGACCGATGTCTTTTTCCCGCCTTACATTTATCATCCTTGGATGGCTCACGCTAGCTGTCTGCGCCAACGCGCAGCAGCTGTACGACCGCAACATCCTGCGCACAATTGAGTTACAGTTCGCTCAGTCGGACTGGAAAGACCAATTGTCGGACAACAAGGACGCTGGCACCGAGCAATACATCGCCTGCGATATGACCGTGGAAGGCGTGCTGTATCCCAACGTGGGCGTGCGCTACAAAGGAAATTCCTCTTATTGGATCGCCGCCAACGGCCAAAAAAGGCCGATGTCCATCGATCTCAACGTCTTCGGCGTTGACCAGGAATTGATGGGCCACTCCAAGCTGGTGCTCAACAACCAGTGGTCTGACAGTAGCTTGATGCGCGAGGTGCTGGCTTACAAGGTGATGCAGGACTACCTGCCGGCGCCGCGAGCGAATTTCGTCAAAGTTGTGATCAACGGGGACAACTACGGCATCTTCACCAGCGTCGAGCACCTGGGCGCCGACTTTTGCCGCGATCGATTCGGCAGCGACGACGGTTTCCGTTACAAAGCGGTGCCGCCGGACATGTGGTCCGATACTTTGACCACGCCGCCGCCTCCAGGTGATTTGGCGCTGCAAGATATTTCGCACAACATGATTCGGGCCGAACGCGCTTACGAACTTAAGAACCGCGACGCCGATCCCGAGCACCATCTGCGTTTGCTTGACACTATCGACGTGTTGAACAACACTTCCAACGACGTCCTGCTGGATGAACTTGGACCGTATCTGGATACCGACATGGCCATTCGCTACTTGGCCATCAACAATGCGTTGGTTTCATTGGATGCTTATTACAGTTCGGGCCGAAACTACTACGCGATTGAGCATCCGCGCCATCAGCAGCTGCAAATTTTGCCGTGGGATTACAACATGGCTTTCGGCGGTTACGGCGGCGGCAACGATCTGTCACCGACTGCTGGCAAGGGCGACGCCGACCGGCCGCTGATGTTCAAGTTAGTGAAGGGGGAAGTGCTGCGTCAAGAGTACTTGTGGCACGTTTACAACATCGCCGTCAACAGCTTGGATCCAGCTGATCTGCATGCCGAAATCGACGCCTTGGAAGCGCTGATCGATGCGGAGGTGCAAGCCGACACGCGTTTGGCTTTGAGCTACAACGGTTGGAAGGGTGGTATTAGTTCGCTGAAGAGTTTTATCAATAACCGCCACAACAATTTGGTCACTCATTCGCTGCTCGACATCGACCGGCCCGACATGTTGGCTCACGGACTGAGCAATTCTGCGCCAACGTCCACCGAACAAGTTCTGGTATGGGCGCAGGTCGAAAACGCAATCGATCCGATTGAAGAGGTCCACCTTCACTACCGCACCCACGGCGCCTACCTCAAGCTGGCGATGCTGGATGACGGACTCAGCGGCGACGGTGCCGCTGGCGATGGCATTTACGCCGTAACTCTTCCTGCATTCCCAGGTGGTTCGACGGTGGATTATTACGTTTCCTCCAGGTGCCTTAACAGCAACGGCATGCGTTTGCTGCCCGACACCGGCGCGCATGATGCCTATCAATTCTTCGTTACGCCAACCGTCGGCGATAGCGATGTGGTCATCAACGAATTTGTTGCCAGCAACCAAACGGGCCCGGTGGATGAGCTCGGTGATCACGACGATTGGTTGGAGCTGCATAACCACGGAGCCAACACTTTGGATCTGAGTGGAATGTGGTTGTCCGATGAATTGGAAGAGCCTATGAAGTGGCAATTCCCCGCTGGCACCACTTTGGCTCCCGGTGCATTCCTTCTCGTTTGGGCCGACAATGAACCCACCGAAGGCCCGCTGCACACCAACTTCAAGCTGTCCTCCGGCGGCGAAGACATCACCCTTTACGATGTCGACGGCACCACTATGCGTGACTTCTTGCGCTTCGGCCAACAAACTGCCGACGTCGCTACTGCGCGTTTGTTTGAAGGTGAAAACCTTTGGGTGACCCTGCCTGCAACCACGCCGGGTGCCAGCAACCAAATCAGTTGCGGCGCACGCGTTTACCAAGGCTTGAGCGTTGGCAGCAATACGGCCACTTTGAGTTTGAGCGGTACCCCAAGCCCAGGTGCATCGGTTGATTTGTTGTTCGCCGGTTTCCCCGCCAGCCAACCGATCCAACTGCGCATCGGCGGCGACGCGGTGACACAAGTGCAAGGCAACACCGGTTTGACTTTGTTGGTCGATTCCATGATCCAACAATCCATGCTCAGCACCGATGCCAACGGCGAAGCGGTTCTACCGTTCACCATCCCGCCGGATCCGCAACTGGTCGGCATGAGCTTCTACTTGCAAGCTGGCCGCGGTGGCGCCAACCCAGTTGCCAGTCACGGCTTGGAAGTGGTGATCTGCCCTTAAAACGTGCTGGGGGATGTGCTGCATTCCATCCCCCAATCCACTACGGCCGGATACTACCTTCAACCCATTGGTCAATGCCCATCGCGTTGATTGTGTGAGATCGTGCATTGCAGCCTGCGCGTAAAACGTGAACCCAGCTGCAATAGCAGGTAGAGGCAAAGTGATCTCGCCTTTCCCAGTGAAGTCTTTCGTCGGGGAGCTCGTAATCGGAATGCAAATAAACTTTCCCGGACGGATGAGCAACATGTTCGGACTTCGGTCCACATGCAAAACACCACCCAGGTGAGGGATCCAATCAGGCCGCCTGGAAAGCGCCAGTCGGGCAGACCTACCTTGGGTCAACGCTGGCATAGAAAGCGCCAGCAAGGTGAGTAGCGTTGCGAGTTTTAGATACATGGTTTGGGGGAAAGAGGGAACGTACAGATTATTATCCTTTTCACAATTTGCTGAGAGCGGCGAGGCATAGTTCGACGTTCGCCTGCGTGCTGGCGGCACCCATTAAACCGATGCGCCAAGTATTGCCCGCCATCGGTCCGAGTCCACCGCCGATTTCGATCCCGAATTCATGGAGCAAGGTGCGGCGGGCGTTGGCGTCGGTGATGCCGTCGGGGATGGCGACGGCAGTGAGTTGCGGCAGGCGTTCAGATTCGGGTACGCGTAGTTTTAGCCCCAGGTTTTCTAAGCCATGCCACAACATGCCGCCATGGCGATAATGACGTGCTTCGCGTTCGCTTAATCCTTCTTCCAATGCCAAGCGCGCCGCTTCGTGTAGCGCGTACAACATGTTGATTGGCGCGGTGTGGTGATAAGCGCGTTCGCCGCCCCAATAACTAAGGATGAGGTTGAGGTCCAAGTACCAACTTTGCACCGGCGTCTTGCGCGAGCGGATGACGTCGGCGGCGCGAGGGGAGAAGCTGACCGGGGCAAGGCCGGGCGGGCAGCTGAGGCATTTTTGACTTCCCGCATAAGCGGCGTCCACTCCCCATTGATCGAGTTGCACCGAAATGCCGCCGATGGAAGTGACGCAGTCAGCCGCGAGCAACGCGCCGCAGGAATCCGCCGCCGCACGCATGCCGTCCATCGATTGCAAAACACCGGTGGAAGTTTCGGCGTGGACTAACGCCATCAATTTGAACTGCTTGCCGTCGGCAGCTTGCTTGAAGTCTTCGGGGGAAAGTGCGCGACCCCATTCGCCTTGGACTTCGACCACCTCCGCTCCGCAGCGGCGCGCCACTTCGGCCATGCGCGTGCCGAAGACTCCATTGACGCCAATCAACGCGCGGTCTCCGGGTTCCAGCAGGTTAACGAACACCGTTTCCATGCCCGCCGAACCTGTGCCGGACATCGGCAGCGTGCACTCATTGATCGTGCCGAACAGTGCGCGCAGCATTTCGGCCAGCTCGTCCATCACCGTCAAAAACGCCGGATCCAAATGGCCAAGGGTGGGTTTGGCCATCGCCAACAGCACCGAGGGCGCCACATCGGACGGGCCAGGACCAAGCAGAGTGCGACGGGGCGGATTCAGCGGCTGGGGGGATTTTCTCACGGGCTGATTCTATTCCGTGATAGGCTTTGGATCGCTCAGATTTGTCGAATGCGCACTCAAAGCCTCCTGCTCTTCCTGCTCTTCCTGCTTTGCGCGATTGGGCTCGCTCCAATCGGCATGGCGCAGGATCTGTACGACCGGACCGTCGTTCGAACGATTGAATTACAGTTTGCAGTCAATGATTGGCACCAGCAATTGAATGCCAACAAAGCCACTGGACTTCAGCAATACTTGGCGGCCGACATGACCGTGGATGGAGTGGTCTATCCAAGCGTAGGCGTTCGTTATAAAGGCAACTCTACTTACTGGAGCATCCCGCCAGGGCAGAAGAAGCCGATCAATATTGATCTGAATGAATTCGGCATGGATCAAAGCCTATACGGCCAGACTAAATTGGTACTCAATAACCAGGCCTTTGATCCCAGCATCATGCGCGAGGTGGTTTGCTACCAAGTCATGAATCAATTCATTCCCTCGCCGCGGGCATGTTTCATCAAAGTCGTGATTAACGGTGACAACTATGGGATCTACTCTTTAATCGAACACATCGGCGATCCATTCTGTGAATCACGTTTCGGTTCGGCCGACGGCTTCCGTTACAAGTCGGTGCCGCCATGGTCGTGGCCCGACACCATCGACACGCCGCCGCACCCAGACGACTTGGCGTTGCAGGACATTGGCGGTTCTTTGATCAAAGCCGAACAGGCTTATCAGCTCAAGAACAGGGAAACTGATCCTGATCATCACCTTGGAATTTTGGACGCCATCGATGGCTTGAATTTCACCCAACCTGATTTGCTGGTGGAAACTCTGGAGCCGTTGCTCGACACCGATTTGGCGATGTGGCATCTGGCGCTCAACAACGTGCTTTGTTCGCTCGACGCTTACTACAGCACCGGCCAAAACTACTACCTCTACCAAGATCCTATTCACGGCCGCCTCGCGATTTTGCCCTGGGACTTCAACATGGCGTTTGGCATTTACGGCAATTCGCCCACTGACCTTTCGCCTACCAAGGGCAAAGGCGACGCTGATCGGCCGCTGCTCTCAAAGCTGGTGAAGGCGGGGGCGCTGCGGCAGGAATATCTTTCCCATATCCACACCGCCACAACGCAAGGCTTGGTGCCGCAAACTTTGCATGCGGAAATCGATGCGATGGCGGCGTTGATCGATGCCGAGGTACGAGCGGATACGCGGCTTGGAGTGACTCATGCCGAGTGGCTCACTGGTTTGCAAGACTTGAAGAACTTCATTCAAGATCGCCATGACTTTTTGGCCGCGCATGCGCTCATCGACATCGAACGGCCCAGCTACCTCGCTGGCGGGCATGGGCCGCTACAGCCGACGTCGGCCGATCGGGTTACGTTTTGGGCGGAAGTCGCCAACCCTAATGACCCGGTCGAATCGGTCATCGCACATTTACGCGTCATCGGCGGCTTTCAAAAACTTGAACTCTTCGACGACGGTCTGCATCACGACGGTGCCGCAGGCGATGGAATCTTTGCTGCCAGTACATCTGCATTTCCGTTTGCTTCAAAGGTTGATTATTACTTCCTCGCCAAATGCGAAAACAGCAACGGCATATCCTTCCTTCCCGACCGCGCAAGTACCGCGCCGCTTTCTTTTGTCGTCGGCCCAGGTAGTTCAGATAGCGATGTGATCCTCAACGAATTTGTCGCCCGCAATCAAAGCGGCGTGCAAGATGAGGCGGGCCAGTATGAAGATTGGATCGAACTTCACAATCGCGGCAGCATTGTCGTTGACCTTTCTGGAATGTGGTTGTCCGACAACCTTGAGCAGCCGCTGAAGTGGCAGATTCCATCCGGCTACTCGTTGGCGCCAGGCGAAACCATTCTGCTCTGGGCCGATGACGACGCTCTCGACGGCCCGCTGCACGCCAACTTCAAACTGTCCTCAGGAGGCGAAGATCTAGTCCTGATGTCCGCCGACGGCATCACTTTGCTGGACTTCCAAATTTTCGGTCCGCAACAAGCCGACACCGCGACTGGTCGACTGGATGATGGTGGTGACTTGTGGGTGACCTTGCCCGCGCCTACGCCGAATGCAGCCAATCAAATCGATTGTGGTGCGCGCCCCTTCAACGCTCTGGACGACAGCCGCAACGTCGCCAGTTTGTCGCTCACCGGGAGTCCATCCCCCGGAGCTACGGTGCAACTCAATCTTGCCAACTTCCCCGCCCAGCAAGTGGCGAAAGTGGCTGTTGGATCCACCGCGCATACGATCGACTATCCCACCGTCGGTTTAACTTCGTTAGTGGGCACCGTTCTCACCCAACTCGTCGCCACCACCGACGCCACCGGTCGCGCTGTGATTTCCTATTCACTACCTTCGAATGCTTCCTTGATCGGCCAGCGCTTCTACTTGCAAGCAGGCGTATTGAGCACGACTTCAGTCGCCAGCAATGGCTTGGAAGTGGTCGTTTGCCCATAGGGAGCCATTGGCTCCTGTAGGTTAGCCGATGAATTTTAGTCGGCCAGCCCGTCGCCTAACCTGCTGCTTCGTTCCATGAAGAATCGTTCCCTCAAGTGGCTTCTGCTGACTCTTGCATTGGCATTTCCGTGCGCATGCCAGAGTGGCTCCAACCCACAGCTGTCAAAAGCTCATGGAACTGGAACTGGTACTGGCAACCCCAATCCGTCAAGCCAACCCGAACGGCCAAACGTCATCGTTTTTCTCGTCGACGACATGGGGTGGCAGGATACATCGGTTCCGTTTCACAGCGAAGTCACCGATCTCAACCGAATCTACCGCACTCCCAACATGCAGCGACTAGCGGCGGAAGGCGTGATGTTTACCCAAGCGTATGCCTCCGCGGTCTGTTCGCCGTCGCGAGTCAGTTTGATGACGGGTATGAATGCGGCGCGACACGGAGTGACCAACTGGACATTGCATTTCAATCGATCGCCGGGCCCGAAACGTAAGAACATCACGCCGCCAGATTGGCCGGTCAACGGTATCGCGCCACCGCTGCCGCAACTTGCCTGCCGCAAATTTTGTCGGCCGCGGGATATCAAACCATTCACGTCGGCAAGGCGCACTTCGGTTCCATCGGTTCCCCCGGTGAAAATCCACTCAATTTAGGTTTTGACGTCAACATCGCTGGCCATGCTCCCGGTGGTCCGGGCAGTCATTGGGGCGAAAAGGACTTCAGTGCTGCGTGGCGCAACGGTTCTCGCGATTGGGATGTGCCGGGACTAGAGCAGTACCACGGCCAAGAAATCTATCTAACCGAAGCGCTCACCCGCGAGGCGATCCAAGAACTCGACCAATGCGCCGCCAAACAGCAGCCGTTCTTTTTATACATGTCTCATTACGCCATCCACGCGCCGTGGGAAGCCGACAACCGTTACACCGCAAATTACGCCGACGTCGGCCTTAGTGAATTCCAGGCTAAATACGCCACCATGATCGAAGGCATGGACAAATCGCTCGGCGATCTACTGGATTGGCTCGATCAAAACAACCTTGCCGACGACACGCTCATCCTATTCATGACCGACAACGGTCAACCCAAACAAGCTCCACCCAACCTGCCGTTGCGCGGCAGCAAACTCACTCCTTATGAGGGTGGAACTCGCGTGCCGATGATCGTGCGCTGGCCCGGTCACACCGACGTAAACGTGCGCCAATCCTTGCCGGTGATGATCGAAGATTTCATGCCCACCATCCTCGCCGCAACCGAAGTCGATATCCCCGATGACTTGCCGCAAACAGTCGATGGCTGGGACTTCACGCCACTGCTTGCTTCAACCGAGGCCGCCGCAGGCTTCGCCAACCGTGACCTGCTCTGGCACTTTCCGCACACCTACGATGGTCCGCCCTACAGCGCCATCCGCCGCGGCGATTGGAAGTTGATCTATTGGCATGCCGATGAACGGATGGAACTCTACCACTTGCCTAGCGACCTCAGTGAACAGTCGAACCTGGTCGTGTCCCATGAAGCCGAAACCGCCGAGCTAAGGACTGCTTTGTTTGAGCACTTGTCGAGCCGTGGAGCCCTGTTGCCCAAAATAAATCGCGACGCAAAGTAAAGAACTTCACGTCGCGATTGAGTCGGCACAAAAGCTTAAGCCAACTTCGCCAACCGATTACGAATGCGCTTCAACGCTTCAATCAAAACGTCATCCGCGGCGGCGAAGGAGATGCGGAAGGAATCGGGTTGACCGAAGGCCGAACCGCCGACGCACGCAACTTGATCCGCATCCAACAGGACTTCAATGAAGTCATCACCGCTGTTCACCTGCATTCCAGTATCAGGGCAAGTGCGGCCGAGGTATTTGCCTATCGCCGGGAAGGCGTAAAAAGCGCCATCTGGCAGAGCCACTTCGACGCCATCAATCTGCTGCAAGGTTTCGACCACCAAACGCCGACGCTTTTCAAAAGCCTTGCGCATTTCCTCGCGCGGTTCGCCAGCTTCTTGCAAGGTTACCATCGAGGCGTGCTGCGAAATTGCGCACGGGGAACCGCTTAGCTGCGACTGCAAGCCAGCGATCTTTTTCGCCAGTGGCTCTGCAGCGGCTAAGAAACCCATGCGCCAACCGGTCATCGCATAGGTCTTGGACATGCCGCCGATCCAAATACTGGTCTCGCGCAATCCGGGACATGCGGTCAGCGGCGACACGTGTTTGGCGCCTTCGTAAGTCAACGCCGCATAAATCTCATCCGAAATCACCGCGATGTTGTTGGCCAGCGCCCATTCACCCAACTCGCGCATCAACTCTTCCGGGTAAACCGCGCCGGTCGGGTTGTTGGGAGTGTTCAACAGAATCGCGCGGGTGCGTTCGGTGCGCGCGGCTTCCAACAGCTTCATGTCTGGGAATTGCTGGGCATCGCACGCCACCATCACCGGCGTGGCTTCGGCCAGCTTGACCATCTCGGGGTAGCTGGTCCAACACGGATAGGGCACCAGCACCTCGTCGCCCTTTTGCACCAGCGCCAGCAGTGCCTGCGAAATGCCAATTTTGGCGCCATTGGTCACAACGATTTCACTAGGAGCGTACTCCAAGCCGATATCAGTCCGGATATGCTCGACCACGGCTTGCCGCAGTTCCATCGTGCCCGCCGCCGCGGTGTAGCGACCCATCCCCTTACGGATGGCGTCGACGCCCGCATCTTCGGCAACGCGCGGGGGAGCAAAATCCGGTTCGCCGGCGGTCAGGCCGAGCACCTTCACGCCTTGGGCTTGCAGATCCTTGACCCGCTGAACCATTGCCAAAGTTGCCGACGGCGCCAACCCGGCGACACGATCGGAAAGTTGAATCTGGGTGGAAGTCGTCACTGTCTTCATCGATCTAGGTAGCGGCTACAAATTCTATGCTCTTCGCCACCGCAAACCCACAATAGTCCACGTCTTCGCGCCCTAACACCGATGCTCGAACGAATTCGCGACTTCTTCCTGAGCCGACGCTTTGTGATCGCCCTGACCGTGCTGGTCGGCGTGGTTGGCGTGGTTTATCTGCTGTTCATCACCCTAATTTTCGATCCCTTCGAAGACGACCTGGGAGATACCGCCGCCATCGTGCCGCGCGACGTCGAGTATTTCGTGCGCTGGCAGGGGGCGGGCGGCAATTTCAGCAGCTTCCCCGAGCCCTCGTTCTGGGCTGACGTCGAGAATTCGGCGGTCTACAAGGAACTGGAAGGGAATGGCGGTTTGGCCGAGTGGGATGAATCCACTGGCATTGGCAGCAGCGTCGCCAATCTGCGCGCCCAGGTCGAGAATGTACCTGCAACCCTGAGTCTGACCGACGACCTGCTACGCGAATTCGCCATTGCCGGGAAAGGCGAGATGGGCTTGGGTCGCAATTTCGACGGCCTGCTGATGTTGCGGGTGTCGTTTAAGGTCAAAGCAGGCTTGGCCTTCCTCGGTTTTGATTTCGTCCGCGAAAAGCTGCCGGCTGACTTGGGCATTGTGAAGGAAGGGGACTACTACCGCCTGCCTGGTTTCTTCGACGGCAAAGATGCTTACCTCGGCCGCCTCAACGACGTGATGCTGCTAGGGAGCAGCATGGAGTGGTTAAACAAGGCGACGGACTTGGAAGTTCGTGGTGGCGAAGACTCGCTGGCACTGGCATCTGTGTTCCACGACAAGGTCACTGCTTACCTCTCCGAGAACGACGAGCCGGTCGAGGTCTTCCTGCGCTGGGAGCGCCTGCGCAGTCACTTGCCGCATTGGCCGCCGAGTTCGGGCGACGAATCCTTTCCTACCCGTGCGGCTGGCAAGTTTTTCGACACCGACATGATGCGCTTCGCGGCTGGCTATTTCTTGCCGGGCGACACTTTTCAGCTGCGGTTGGACGGCGATTTGGATGCGACCAAAGCCAAGAGCGACTTTCAGCGGGACTGGATTGAATCGGCGCCAGTTTCGATCAACCGGCTGAGGGAATTCGCTGGCATGGTGCCGCAGGACTCCTTCTTTTTCGCCTCGATGGCGGGTCGGCCCGAGGACGTGCTGCTGGAGATTTATGGATCTCTAGACTCCGAAATTCGCCGGCTGATGGACGAAATTGCTTCTGGCACGGGCAATTACAACGGCATGGTTGATTTGTTGCGCACCCTTGGGTTGTATGTGCAGCCCGGCATCTTCATCTCGATGGGCCGCAACGACTACCCCGAAAAAACCGGCGACGCCAAAATCGAGCACGACGACGCGCCGGTTCCAGCCATCGCCTTGATCGCCAAGGCTGCCACATCCACCGCTTACGACGACCTGCTGAAGCTGATGCAACGCGACATGCGCCGCTTGGTCGAAGGCGGTGTGCGTCAGTGGGACCTGACCTTGCACGGTGGTGCTAGTGGCAAGAGTTTCAGTTCGCCCATGATCCCAGGTACGGGCGAGATCATTCTGGTCCACATCCCAAACAAAAAGGCCATCGTCTTGTGCAACCACTGGGATTACGCCACCGAGATCGTGCAGGCGGCGATGGCGTCGGAATCTGGGGCCAATGCAGCCCTCAAACTTTCCAAGCGCGACGGCTTCCGCAGCGCCATGAGCACGGTCAAAAACGGAGCCAGTCTGTTTTTGTACGTTGACCCGTCCGAAGCCTGGCAGTGGATCGACAAGCTGGCCGACGACGTTGCCTTGGGTCAATTCAAGGATTACATGGACCAGCGCTACGCCAGTGAGCGGCCAACGATTTCCAAGCGCCTCAGCCAGGAAATGTTTGGCACCACCGGTCGCTTGCCCGCCGCGGACCAGCGCAAACTCGATGATGCTGTCGACCAGGAGCTGCTGAAGCTAGGTGAATCCGAGCGTGACGGCCGCGTCACCGAGCACAAGATCAACTTCATGAACGGCATTCTGCCGATGAAGTGGTTCGACTGGATGTCCGTCGGCCTGCGCACCAAGCGCAAAGAGGCCTCAGTCGTGCTTTCCGGCGGTTTGGACCTGGAGGGCTAACCGAATTCGGTGCCTTTGGTGGGGGAAAGCGCGAAACGGGGATACATTTCCGCGGTCGCCAGAAAAGCGCCATTGACCGCACCTCAGGCACGGCTAAAATCTGCTTCGCAAACCCAGCCGGGATGGCGGAATTGGCAGACGCGCATGGTTGAGGGCCATGTTGGGATAATACCCAGTGCAGGTTCGACCCCTGTTCCCGGCACCAAAGCAACGGGCCGCTTCTTCGGAGGCGGCCCGATTTTTGTTTTTAGTTCTGCAATTCTCCGCGGGTTCTACTGTTGCGGGTTAGCTCTTGTTCGTGCTCGGCCAGTAGTGAGCGGAGCTTGGCGACCACTTTCGGATATTGATCAGCCACATTGTTTTTTTCCGCTACATCGACGTCTAAGTCGTACAACAAAAAGCGGTCTTCTTTCTTTTGCCAAACACCTTTCCACTTGCCTAGTCGGACGGCTTCGGTGCGATAGAAATAGGGTGGACGTTGAGAAGGGTGACTTTGGCCCAATAGCAGCGGGAGCAAACTGGTGCCGTCAATTTTTTGCTGGGGTAATTGAGACCCCGCGCAAAGTTGAGCAACGGTTGGAAGCACATCAATCGTTGCAGCGACTTCCGAGCAAACGCCGCCAGCGGGGATGGTCTTGGGCCACCACATCACTGCGGGTACGCGCATGCCACCTTCCCAGGTTTTGAACTTGAAGCCGCGTAACGGTTTGGCGGATCCACCAATGCGCCGATTCATATTACCCTTGACCTTATCGGTTGCATTCCCTTTCAAATCCCAGGGTCCGTTATCCGACGTGTAAATCAACAGCGTATTTTCATCCAATCCCAAGCGCCGCAATTCGTCGGCGATTTGGCCTACGCTCCAATCGATCTCTTCAATGCAATCACCATAAAGGCCGATTTCACTTTTCCCTTCGAACTGTGGCGATGCATAAAGCGGAATGTGCGGCATGGTGTGCGGCAGGTAAAGAAAGAACGGACGGTCGCGATTGCTGCGAATGAATTGCAGCGCCTCTTTGGTATAGCGTTGAGTGAGTCTGCTCTGATCTGCCGGATATTCAATGACCTCATCCTGCCGCATCAACGGCACCCAATTTTTCTTCGCTTCCCACATCGACTCGCGGGTCACGCCTTGCCGCAACTTCAACGACTTCGCCAACTTCATATTCTTAGCGATGGTCATGTCATTGCTATACGGAATGCCAAAATAAGAATCAAAACCATGTTGTGTGGGCAGAAACTCCGGATGATGCCCAAGGTGCCATTTGCCAATGCACGCAGTGGCATAGCCGTCCGCTTTCAGCATTTCAGCAAGAGTGATTTCCGCACTCGCAAGCCCCACGGTGTCGTCGGGGAAAAGCACGGACAAATTGCCGACCCGTTGCGGATAGCAGCCAGTCAGCAAGGCGGCTCGCGACGGCGTGCACACCGGATCCGCCGAGTAAAAATCTGTGAAGCGCATGCCCTCGGCCGCCAGCCGGTCGATGTTTGGCGTCTGAATATTCGGCGAGCCATACACGCCTAAATCTTGGTAGCCCTGATCGTCGGTAAAAATCAAGATGACGTTCGGCTGGCGCTGCTCAAATTCAGTTTGCGCCGCCCCGAGATTGCAGCCGCTCAGGGTGACCGCCATCGCCATCGCCAACGAAGCGAGGGACGGCAGAGATTGCTTGAAAGGGGGGATCTTGGGCGTTTTCATCGTGCCAAGCTCAGTTTAGGGAACTTCAAGCCTAGTCGGGCAACCGGGACGGCAAGTCGCGGAACACTTCCCCGTCCAATCACCAGTGAAATACTTGGATCGCAGTTGAAATTCTCCTGGTCCAAACTACCTCCAAATCAGCCGCGACAAGTAGAATTTCGGCCATGACCCAGACCCCCCCGACCAAGGTCGCTCAAGGCCGGTCGCTTGCTAGTTTGCAAAGCCTGGTGGGAAAAACCCCACTGCTCGCCATCTGCTGCAAGTACCAGGGCAAAGAGCTGACCATCTACGTCAAGCACGAGACGCTGAACTTCACCGGCTCGATCAAGGATCGCATGGCCTTGGCGATCATTGCCGACGGCTATTCGCGCGGCTTGATCCAATCCGACACCGTGATCGCCGAGGCGACGAGCGGCAATACCGGCATTTCATTCGCCGCAATTGGGCGAGCGTTGGGGCATCGCGTGCGCATTTACATGCCGGATTGGATGAGCCAGGAGCGCGTCACGCTGCTGGGGAGTTATGGTGCCGAGTTGGTGCCCGTGTCCAAGGAAGAGGGCGGCTTTTTGGGGAGCATTGAACGCGCCCGTGAATACGCCAAAAGCGTCGACAACGTCTTTTTGCCCGAGCAGTTTGAGAACGACGCCAACGTGAAAGCACACGAGCAGACTACTGGGCCAGAGATCCTGGCGCAGGTGTCGTTCCTTGGTCGGGCGCCGACCGCATTCGTCGCTGGCGTCGGCACGGGCGGCACGGTGATGGGGGTGGGCAACTGTATGCGTCGCAGCGTTCCGAATGTGACCATTCACCCACTGGAGCCGGCCAACTCGCCCACCCTGAGCACGGGTCACAAGGTGGGCAAGCACCGCATCCAAGGCATCTCCGACGAATTCATTCCGTCGATCGTCAAGCTCGACGAACTCGATGAAATCATCGACGTGCCCGACGGCGACGCCATCCTGATGGCGCAAAAGCTGTCGAAGCAATTGGGTCTGGCGGTTGGCATTAGCTCCGGTGCAAACTTCCTCGGCGCATTGCAATTGGCCGCTGCCCAGGGCGAGGATTCCGTCGTAGCAACTGTGTTTGCCGACTCGAACAAGAAGTACCTGTCCACCGACTACGCTTCGGAAGAACCCGTCGAAGACGGCTACCAGACTCCGAATGTCGAATTGATCGGCTTCCGCTCGGTTCCGGCCTGCTAGGCGGCAGCAGTTTTCCGGCGACCAGGCGAAGGAAGGCGGTTGGAATCACTCCGGCAGCGTAAAATCTTCGCCGTCATGCCCAGCCCCCGCCTTTCGCTTCAAACCACCACGCTGTGGGAATACCCGTCCCAACACTACGGCAAAGGCGAGCAGGGTAGCTCCGATTACAAGGGCGCCACGCCAAGCTGGGTGGTGTGGAACCTGCTGCAGCGCTACACCGAGCCCGGCCAGGTCGTGCTCGACCCGATGTGCGGCAGCGGCACGACTTACGGCGCGACGTCGCCGCCGATCTCGAGCGGAATTGCTTCGCCTTTGATTTACAGCCCACCCGTAAAGAAATCGAAGAGGCCGACGCTCGCGACCTGCCGCTCGGGGAGGAAGTCGTCGACTTTGTTTTCATGGATCCGCCGTACGGCAAAAACCTGAAATACTCGGGCAAGCCGGAGTGCATTGGTGAGCTGGATGCGCGCGAACAGGAATACTTCGACTCGATGAAGGTGGTGTTCGAAGAGGCATGGCGGGTGCTCAAGCCGGGCGGGCACTTGGCGGTGTACGTTTGCGACGTTTGGACGCGCTCGATGTTCGTGCCGATTGGCATGCACTACTTGTTCATGCTGTCGCAGATTTTTGAGGTGGTTGATCACATCGCCGTGGTGCGTCACAACAAAGATCTTGATAAAGGCAACTACCACAAGGCGGCCGAAGAAACCAACTTCTTCCTGCGCGGATTTAACCACTTGCTGATCATGCGCAAGTTGGAGCAAGCCCCCGACGCACCAAAGGCCAAGAAGAAACGGAGGGCGAAGCCTTCCGGTGGAAGTTCCGGCAAAGGGGCCAGCGGGCAAAAACCGGCCAAAGGAAGTTCAGGCAAAGGCGGTGGCAGATCGCGCAAACGCGGCGGCCGCGCCAGCGACATGATCTAGAGTCGCACGGGGCCTGTTTGCAAGTCGTTGGCCGCATCAGCCGCCAATTGCAAAAGCACTTAGGCGGTCAACGCCAACGCAGCCGCACCCAGTAATCCAGCGTCATTGCCCAACAGCGCACGGTCGACGGTGTAGTGATCGCGGTTGCGACCGGCGCAGCGTTTGACCACCTGGTCGAGCAAGGGTTCACGCAATAGGTCAATCACCGGACTGGCGCCGCCGCCAATCAAGATGACGCGGATGTCGAGCAGCAGCACAACCTGAGCAAAGCCTTCGCCGAGTGCAGTGCCAGCGTCTTGGAATACCGACAAGGCTTTTTCATTGCCGTTGCGAGCGGCCTCAGCCAGCTCGGGCAAAGTGTCGATGTCGCAGCGCTCCTGGCCGCGCAATTCCATGCGGCTGGCCGAAGCAAAAGTCTCGGTGCAGCCCCAGTTGCCGCAACCACATCGCCAAACGTTGTCCTTGTCGAATGGACCACCCACGCTCATGTGCCCAAATTCACCTGCCATGCCAGCCGTGCCTTCCCTCAGCTTGCTGTCGAGAATGAGGCCGCCGCCGATGCCAGTGCCCAAGGTCGCGAGCAGGAAGTCGTCGTACTTTTCGCCGTTGCCGTAGACCTTTTCGGCGAGGCCAGCGAGGGAGGCGTCGTTGCCCAAGCGCACCGGCACGTTGAGTTCTTGGCTCAGGCGGTTGCGCAGTGGTTTGTTGATGGTGAAAGTCAGGTTCGGCGAGGCCAACACCATCGACTTGTCATCGTCAAACACACCGGGCACGGCGGCGGCGACGGGAATGCCCTCTCGGCCCTCGGCCACTTCACGCACCAGCGCCACCAGCGCATCAATCAGCTCGTCAAAATCATGCGGTGTCGGGGCCTTCGCCCGCTTGACGATATACCCTTCCTGCACGCGCCCTACTTTCAGGTCCGTGCCACCAATGTCGATGCCGATCGCTATCACGCTAGTAATCTAAGCGATCTTCCCACTGAACGGGAAATGGAATCATCAATTGCGCCTTTTGCCCATAAACCGGTTGCAGGCGGTCATAGGCGTCGATGAATTTCAGCCGTTGGGGTAGGTCGGCTAGAGCGCGCACGGTGCGAAAGCTCAATACCGCGATTTGAGCCATATCTTGGTAGAGAATGCGGTCTGAGGTGTCGGTGGTTTTGTGATAATCGTCGTGCTCGTCGGTGTTGAAAAAGACGATGGGAATTCCGGCGTAATAGAAGCCAACTTGGTCGCTGCGGTCGAAGAATTCTTCGTTGTCGAAGCTGACCTTTAGATCCAATCCTTCCCCTGCTTGCTCAATCAAGCCGCGCAATCCATTCGCCGACTGAGTGCCGACGGCGTAGACCAGGTGATCCTTGGCTCGCCCAACCATGTCGGTGTTGACCATCGCGGTGATCTTTTCGACCGGCACCAGATCCTGAACCAGGAAGTGGTACGAGCCAACCAGCCCGATCTCTTCGCCGCTAAATGCCACAAACACAATCGTGCGCTTTGGCCGTTGGTCCATTGGCAGCGCTGCAATCGCTCGCACCGTTGCCAGCAAAGTCACCGTGCCAGAGCCGTTGTCGTCGGCCCCGTTCCAGATTTCGCCATCCTCGTTAAAGCCGACGTGGTCGTAATGCGCGCCGACCACAAGAACTTCCTTCGCCAATTCGGGATCACTTCCTGGCAATACTCCAACCACGTTGCGAGCCACCAACTTCGACGGCATCGTTTTGCAGGACAACGTGACCTCGAGCGGGATTTCAAATGACTCCGGCTCCATCGACGCGGCATTCTCCGCCACCCATTCTTTGGTGTCGCGGCCGACCTTGCGGAACAGCGCGCGCATCGTGCGCGGCGACAGATAGGCGACCGGAATCTTGGCGCCCAACGGCGTCGAATTCTGCATGATCGTCATTGTCATGTCGGCCATGTCGCTCATTTCGAAGTTCGATGAGGACAATTCATCCTCTTCCATCATCGAACTCATTGCCGGGTTTTGCAGCATCTTGTACATCTGCGAAAACTGCGGCCAAAACGGTTCGCCAACTGCGCGCGGCTTCTGACGCTCATCCGGCGGCGTAACCGCCACAACGCCGACGGCGCCGCGCTTGGTTAACTCTTTAACCTTTGCCGCCAAAGTGCTTTGCGTCAACATCCGACGACCGTTCAGCTGGTGCTCGCGATCGCCAGCCCCAGGTTCCCAGCGGAAGATCAATGCGATCTTGCCTTCTAAATTTACGCCATCCAAATCGGAGTAACCGGCCTCCGGCGCGTGCAATCCATAGCCCACGAACACCATTGGCGCCGAGACCACGCCATCAGGTGAGGTCGGGTGGGGCAGGAAGTCATAGCCCGCCGCCAGCTTTTTACTGCCGACCTGCATGAAGCAGTTGTCGCCATCCAAGAACGCCGGGTCGGCCGGGAATTCGTGCAGAAAGGAGCCATTCAACGGCTGCAATCCTGCGCGCATGAACTGGCTGCGGATGTAAACCGAAATCGCTTGCGCGCCCAACTGCCCAGTGCGCCGACCTTGAAACCGGTCATGAGCGACGAAGTCCAACTCGGTACGGAGGGCGTCGGGCGAGAGATTCGGCGTGGCAGTCCACGGCGCGGGCGTTTGCTGGGCAAACAGCATGAAGGTGGTGGCAAGAATCACGATTCTGAATTTACAGACAATCTAGCTCTCATCGAGCAGTGCGGATTTTACCGCATCCTTAGACTGGAGACTTGACATAGGCTTCGAGTCTGACAATGTCGGAGTTGAGCCAAATTCATAGCCTGATTGAGGCCGGAGAATCAGAGGTGCTTGAATGGAAAAGGAGTACCGCCCAGCTTCCACGTGCCGCTGAGACCCTTTGCGCATTTTTGAACGGCGATGGTGGCACAGTGCTATTAGGTGTCAATGATGATGGTGAAATCATTGGGCAAGAGGTTTCGGATAAGACGCGCCTTGATATTGCTGCCGTAATTCGGGCCATTGAGCCTGCCCCAATAATCTCGTCCTCCGAGATATTGGTTTCAGGGAATCGGTATATGATTCTTTTGAAGGCATCATCGTGCCCGAACTTCAAACCTTACCTTTATAGGGGGCGTGCTTACCAATGGCTAGGTCCATCGACGTCTGTAATGGGCCAAGAGGAGCTTGCAAGGCTAGTTCGAGAGCGGCCCGAAAATGAAACACTGTGGGAGCGAAGACGAGTTCAAGGATTGAGGATCGAAGATCTTGAAGCCAAGGAAATTGTGCGGGTGGCTAAGCTTGGCATTGAAACTGGCCGAGTTCCCAGTGACATTTCTTTTGAGCCTGAAGAACTCTTGCGTGGTTTCAAGCTTTTATCAGAATATGGGGAAGTTACGAATGCGGCGGCCGTGCTATTTGCCGGCAGTGGCTTCCTAAGCCAGCGTTTGGTCCAGTCCTCATTGCGTTTGGCTCGTTTTAAGGGGAATAATAAAAGCGAATTTTTGGATCAAAACTTGGTTCATGGAGGGGCTTTTCACCTACTGAGTGAAGCAGAGATGTTTATTCGGCGCCATCAGCCTGTTGCTGCAATGGTGGTCCCTGATCAGTTGCAGATCAAACAATCGCCGTTAATCCCCAATGATGCGCTAAGGGAAACGCTCACCAATGCCTTAATACACCGGGACTATTCCAATCCTGGTGGGGAGGCTAGTGTGGCGATTTTTGATGATCGAATGGAAATCCGGAACGCTGGACGGCTTCCCTCTGGCATCCAGCTTGAGGCACTAAAGAGTGAGCACGGCTCTGTATTGCGCAACCCCTTGATCGCAGGTGTGTTTTACTCGGCCGGCCTAATTGAGAGTTGGGGGAGGGGTACCCTAAAGACTATTGAGCTTTGTAAAGGAGCAGGGCTAGAGGAACCCGTGTATGAGGAAGGCACAAGCCACGTGCGGGTGATCTTTAGTGCACCATTTACTTCGGCCGCTGCTTACGAACGGAGTCAGTCAGACAAGCTTCAATTGGATGAACTTCAGGCTCAGATCCTTGGTTTGCTTTTTGCTGGAAAGAAGACCCCAATGCGAGAACTGGTCGATCAGCTGGATTCAAATGAGCGTGCAATTCAACGCAGCCTCAAGGGGCTCATAGACCTCGGCTTTGTGAGGCGGCATGGGCGTGGTAGGGCAACTGGGTACTTGAAAGCCCTCTGTGTCAATATCAGTGAGACACCATCCCCGAATCAATTAATGTAGAGGGC
>CAZMDZ010000013.1:0-22772 GCA_964565175.1 uncultured Planctomycetales bacterium | reverse complement strand
ATCTTGATGATCAATTTCCAGAATTACATCTTCAAGTTGAAAAGCATTAGGTCCGAACCAAGTTGATAAACAATCTCGCCCTGGTTCTTAAAGCCGGGGCCTACTGCTGGCCACTTGATGTCGTCGTCCGAGTAGAAGGTGACCTGCTCGTGCTTTTTGCTGCGCAGGCTATACTTCCACAAGTTCATGCGGTGGTGCTCGCCAGAATCGGAAAGGTAGTACAAGGTGTTGTCCCACCACATCGGCTGGGTGTCCGTGCCCTTCCAGTCGGTGATTTGCTCGGCGCTGTTGTCTTCAAGATTGAACAGCCAAATGTCAGTGGCCAAACCACCTTGGTAGCGCTTCCAAGTCCGGCCGTCGCGCGTGTTTGGCGTGTAAGCCAACCACTTGCCGTCGCCGCTGATCGCCGAAACCGTGCCGTAGGGTACGGGCAGCGTCTTGACCATGGCCCCACTTAGGTCAACGGTGCAAACCTTAGCCTGTGCACCAATGCCGACGCGCCCGTGGGCGTAGAACAGCAGTCGGTTGTCGGGCAGCCAATCACACAAGGTCTCCGAGCTTGGGTGGTAGGTGACACGCTCGGCCACCCCGCCCACGGTTGGGATGGTGTAGATATCCGTGTTCCCCTCATAATTCCAAACAAAGGCAATGCTGTTGCCGTCGGCGCTGAAACGCGGGAAGCCCTCGCGGCCGTCTGGGCTGACCAACGGCGTGGCGACACCACCTTTGCGCGGCACCAACCAAAGGTCGTTGGCATAGGAAAAGACGATGTGACTGTCACTTACGTCGGGGAAGCGCAGCATTCCGGCTGGTACCGGATCGGACTGCGCCGAAACTTGGGCGGAAAGGCCAGCCGCAAACAAAACGGGGGCCATCCAGGCTCGGAGGGTGGGGAATTTCATTCCTAGGGGTTGGGGTCCGGTCGACGAAAAGCGGGTTTCCGGCGTCGACCTAGAAGGTGAACGGTAACTGTTAACGCTTGGCTATGCATATTGTTGACGGCTTTTTGTACCGAAAGTTGTCGGAATGAGCTCTGCTATGATTTCGCCATGTCCAGCAATGCTTTCCTACGGACCCTGGCGGCCCTCGTGCTGTTGTTATTCACCGCCAGCGAGCTGGCCTGTTCGACCAAAAACCTCCCCATCGGCAAGCGCAAACGGCGCCCTGAAGTCGAACAGCCCACAGATCCTGGTACGCAAAGCAGCGAATCTTCGTCGGAGCAGACCGGTGCCGACGCGGATGGCGGCGCTCCCGCAGACGATTCAGGTGGTAATCCAGCTTCCAACGAGGCGGGCGCCAAGCCGGAGCCGGAGCCAGAATTGCCTCCGCTTCAGTCGGGTCAGCAGGTGAATTTGCTGGGTGCAGGGAGCGAGGCATCTTTTGCATTCCGTCCCCAACCACAACCGGCGCCAGAGGGCGGTGATCGATACGCGACGACTTTGCGCGGCACCCAGGGCCATCCACGGCTTTACTTCAACGCCGAGGAATTGAAGCAGCTGCAGGCGAAGGCGGCCAGCACCCACAAGAGCATTGGCAGAGCAATGTTTGGATTTGGCGACCGGCAGAGCAAGCGCAAGAAGTCGCTGCCGCCAGCGTCGATGAGCGGCATGGGCAAGTCGACCGGCACTTGGCGTCGGTCGGGCGACCGTTTGTTGGGCGTGGCCACTGCTTATGCATTTGCCACCGACCCAGCCAAAAAGAAGAAGTATTTCGATTGGTGCCGCGAATCGATGAATCGATTGGCTGGCTACCCAAAGTGGGGCCCCACCCCCGAATTTGATCTCGGTTTGGATGGCACCCACATCATGTTGGGTTTCGCCATCGCCTTGGATGTTTGCTACAACGACCTCAGCGCGGCCGACCGCAAAAAGTTCAGTGAAAGATTGCGCAAACAAGCCGACGCTTATTACCGCGAAGCGATCAAAAACGATCCGATCTTCTGGGTCTCGGCGAAGAATGTGAACCACAATTATTCCAACTTCAACGCCTTGCTAAACGCGGCGCTGGTTTTGGAAAATCATTATCCCGAAGCGAAAAAGTGGATTGACGTTGTTGCCAAGAACGCGGTCAAGGTAATGGAGTTGCGCGACATCGTCGCCGATGGCTCCACCCACGAAGGCTTGATGTACGCCAGTTACGGTTCCTCGGGTTTGTTCATGACCCTTGATCTACTCAAGCGCCACGGAATCGCCGATCACTTCAACAGCACTTGGCTGCGGCAAAACTTCCTTTATTACTTGCACGGCACGCGGCCAGGCTGGGGCCGCGTGATCGGCAACGCCGACGGCCACGGTTTCTTCGGTCACGGGCCGCACCACTTGTTCTACTTCATGGACCGCATCTTCCGCGATGGCCGACCGACGTGGACCAGTGATCGCATTCGCGCGGTGACCGAACATGCCATTCCATTCGGTAAACCCGAAGGATGCACCTTGTTCTTTGAATTGCTGTGGCGAGATTTGTCGGTCAAGCCGCGTGAAGTCAAAGCGTCGGAAATTCCGACCTTTCATCACTTTGAAGACTGGGGCATGGTGACTTACCGACGCGACTGGAAGCCGACCAGCACCTACTTCACCTTCCGCGCTGGGGTGCCACCGGGGCATAAGATTTGGGACATGATCCTGCGCAAAGACCCACGCGTAGGGGAACCATTGTTTTCTCACAGCCACCCAGATGCTGGCAGTTTTTCCTTCTACCCCAACGGCAAAGATTTCATTTCGGGCACGCTGTACCAAATGCCGAAGCGCACCGCGCTGGAGAACACTTACACCTTTACTCCTAGCGGCAAGTTTGATCCCCCAGTGCCGATGTCGGCGGTGAAGAAGCTTTGGGAACCGAGCAAGATTAATCAAGTTGGGCGGCTTGATGAACTGGGGCAAGTCGGTGAATGGAACCGATGGTATGGCCCGGCCAAGAGCATCATCAAGCAAAAGATTCAGGCGGAGATCGTCAGCGCAGTGAATGCCAATGGCGCCACTTACGTCAGTGGTGAGATTGGCGGCTTTTACCCCAAGCAATACAAGGTTGGCAAAAAGAAGCAGCCGCTGGGTGTGCAGCGTTTGTACCGCAACATGTTGCTGCTCCCTGAAGACGTGTTGGTGATTGTCGATCGCGTCCAGACTTCCGGCAAAGTGGAGTCGCACTGCTACTTCCGTTCGGAATCCACGCCGGATACGCCGGTGCGTTGGAACGTGAAAGGCAATCAGATTACTTTGTCTTCCTCCAAAGCAAACGGCAGCGCCATTGATCTGGTCCACCCATCTGGGTTGACGGTTGAAACGGGCCAGGAAATTTTTAGCTGGGAAGATGCCAAGGGCGACAACAAGCGCGGCATTAAAAATTGGGGCGAGGTTGCGCACAGCAGTGTTTACGCCCGGGTCACCAACCCGAATCAAAACGGAACTCAAACTTACGTTTACTTGTTGCGCCCCAACGGCAAGGCCGCTCAGGTCAGCAACTTGGATTTGAACGATCCAAACGGCGTCAGCTTTGATGTCACAGTCGGCAGCCGCGTTTACCAGGCGAAAATCGCTATGGAATTGACGACCGCCAAGCGCAAGGCCTTTTTAGGTTTCGACGGCCACGTCAAGTTGGATTTGCTTCAGCAGTAAGTGGCATCGCTGCGCGGAAACTTCGACGCAGGGCCTTAGAAGTTCATTGGTGTGTCCGGATAGCGCTTCGCATCCGGACCGCTGGCGCGGGTAACTTCTACTAGATACTTGCGACTGCTGCCGCCGCGCTTGAACTCAAGCAAGAGGTTCTCCCATGCTCCGGGGCCGACGTAGTACTTGTAGATGCAGCGGTAGGGAAGGGTTGGTGGCTCGCCCGTCTTCAGTAATCGACCGGCGGCTGCCATCGCCTCGGGCATCGCTTCCATGTGAATGGCGCGATCTGGCGCCGGCATGTCATCCGGATCCATTCCAGTCATCGGCAGTTCGCCCTCCCCTTCGTCCATCTGCAGCAGCTTTTGTTGCTCGTAGGTGACGCCCGCCAAGCAAAGAATTCGGCAACGCAAACTGAGCACGCTTTGCTCCGCTTGGATTTCAAATTCATCAATGCGCACGTAACGACTGCCGCGTTCCAATCGATCCATGAAGTCGACTAACTCAAAGTATTCACCGGTAGCGGCAACTTCAAACTTCAGCACCTTGTAGTTGCCAATTCCAGTTGGCTTGTCTGGTGAGAAGCGCTTCATGCCCACCCCGGATTCATCCAGGATGTCCATGATGTACTGCCCCCCACTCCTGCTTATCATCCGGAGGAGTCATGCGGTCGGCATAAACGATGCTTTGCTCCTCGAAGTGACGAATGTCGTCGACGTATTGCGCGGTGGTTTTAGTCTTCTCGTGCAGCGCTCGCGCTTCATCCAACCGAGTGGAGAGCTTGCCGATGATTCCAAAGTAGCCGACCACAAAGAGAATCAATGCAAGAAATCCGCGATTGCCTTCTTCGGTGGAAGTGCGCTTCGCGATTGCCGCTTTGATTTTCTCCAGGTCTTTTTGGAAGTCCATCGTTATCGAGCTCCCGGTGGTTTGCAGTTAACGGTTACCTCGACTTCAGAAGAGTCACCATTTTGGGTCGAGGTAATCTTCGGTTCATCGATGCTCGGGAACGGTTTGGAAATCACTTCCGATGCTCGCAACCCAGCCGTGAGTTGTCGATTTTCCGGCGGGATCTTTTTCCCGACCATAGGCACCTTGACAACCAAGCCCAAGTTACGGGAACCGGCTGGCGGGCCTTTGTCTTTCTCTCCACCGGAACCGTCGTCTTCTTTTTCAGTTGCGCCAGTTACTTTAGGAACGAAGAAGAAGCCGAATTTCCCTTCGAGCCGATCCATTTTCATTCGTTCTGGAAGCAAATCAGGAATCGCCTTGCCGACCTCGCCCCAATTCCCGCCAAAACTCCAATTGGGACCAATGCTGGCCTCAGTGGGAACGACGGCCGTTCGCCTTCCAGCTGAACTTCCGAGGTTAAGTCCAGCGGCGCGCCTGGACCTCTACGCTTGCAGTGGCACAAAAGAGCGGCCAGCACACCGCGGTTGATGGGGATTGGTGCGCCATGTAAACACGGTGCGCCCAATCCTTCCGTTGCGGTTTGCAGGACCGGCATGTCCTCTTCCAAGGTATGCAAGACGACGCCATAAACGTCGCCTAATTCCAACTCCTTACGGGCTGCAACCACTAAGCGTTGCACAAAAGCTTTCAGCGCTGCAACTTTACCGTCGCCAGTCGTCGGCACTGTTTGCCGGACCACCACTACGCCATTGAAAACTAAGAGTGCAATGCTTTCGGGTTCGCCGATGATCAAGCGGATCTCAGTTTTCCACTTTCTCGGCGAAGCCTTTTTCTTTTTGCAGTAGGCGTACAAGGCGTGAGTGGTTGACACCAACGCGACACGACTACGTCCCAACCGGTTCAACCCTTCCAATACCCCGACGCCCAAACGTCGCGGGAAGAGCACCTGGCTTTTGAGCTTATTCTTTCCCTTCGACGCTTTATTCTCGCGCGTCGAAACACCGCCGGGCAGGCGGCTGGCCAAACGTTCACTAAGCTGTGTTTGCGCTTGGATCTGGGCGGCGTCGTCGGCTCTGGCAGTGGAAAGGAAATCCAAAGTTGGGTCCAATCCAATCGCGACATCTTTGCCTATCTCGCCACGATCCAAAAGAACCTTCAATGCTTGAGCGAGCTTGCCATCTTCTACTGGATACTCTTTCGCCTTCGCCTGGCCGCTGATTGCGTTGTCTAAAGTATCCGAATAGACCGCAATGCTGCGCTGGCTAATTAATACACCGCATTTCTTAGGCCCAATAATCTTTGGTGCCTTTTCTTGCTTTTTCTTTTTATTAAACACGGTGGTCAATGTGGAAGGATTCGGACCCACAGTCCTTATCGGCCGGGGTCCGAGTCTTTCGTGAGCGTGGTTCTCTTAAAGAACTGGAATCAATTCCTCAGCCAATGAGCTGCGGTATCGGGTGAATCCATCTTGGTTCCAAGTAACGGTGTAGTTGCCAAAGCCGCTTGAAGCACCATCGCGTGTTACGCGCAGCTCCCACTGGGTTTGCCAATCGTAAGATGTGAATGCTCCAACGCTGAAGTGGTTTGGCGCCGGAATATCGGTGTCCAAATCGCCAATGCGAGCAGCAAACACACCCTTAACGGCGTTATGGCGCTCTTGTGCAGCTTCAATTTGGGCAAGGTAAGTAAAGGCTTCTGCTGCCTTGGCGCGCTCGACTACTTGCTGGTAGCGGGGCACACCCATCATGGCTAACGCGCCAAGAATGACGACTACGATGGTCAGTTCGACCAACGAGAAACCGCCCTGGTGTGAGCGGCCGGAATTGATGAGGGTTTTCATTTGGAGGCTCCGAATGGAGGTAGACGATTCAAGGAGGGATTGGCAGGGTTCGCCGTGACCTTTGCCTGTGAGCTATCGGAATACATCCCGTTGTTCTTTAGCCCGACGCAAACTTTCTCTGGTCAAGCCATGGGGCATCAGCGGATCCGGAATATTGCTGGAGAAGGATTTAAGCCCTTCGTTCGACCAAACAATCCGGTAGGGGCCGTAGCCATGACTGGCACCGGTTCGCCGCAACACCATGCGCCAGTTTTGCTGCCAGTTAGTTGAGGTGTAAGAAGTGATCTCAAAGTCCACTGGCAAGTTGAGCAGGCCGTCGAGATGACGGAAATGCTCCGCGTACTCGCCAGCGGTAGCGTATTGCCGCTCCTGAGCAGCCTGAAAGTGGGACAGGAAGTAAAACGCTTGGCTCGCGCGCACCCGTTCCATCGCTTTACGGTACTTAGGTGCTGCGACCACGCTCAGCAAACCAACAATGCTGATCACGACGACCATTTCGATCATCGTGAAACCGCGGTTGCGGTTGGCTGAGCGTGAAATCCTTTTGTGCGAGCAGATCATGGTCTTTGGGTTTTCCAAAGACCTATCGGCAATTTCCGGGCAAAAACCTTATTGCACTGGGATTAGGTCTACGTCCAACGAGCTCCGCGCGCTATCAAAACCATCTTGGTTCCAAACGATGCGGTAATGGCCGAAGCCGCTTGAGGCCCGCTTGCGGGTCAGCTTCATCTGCCACTTAGTCTCCCAGTCCATCGAAGTAAAACGGCCGTAGCGGAAGTGCTCTGGACGAGGAACTTTGATGTCCAGGTGATTTACCTTTTTGGCGTACTTCCCTTTTCGGGCAACGTACCGCTCCTGCGCACTTTCCACATGCGCCATAAAGGTAAAGGCTTCCGATGCTTTGGCCCGCTCCACCACAGTTCGATACTTGGGGATGCCGACCATGGCCAGAACACCGAGAATGACGACGACAATCGTCAACTCGGTAAGAGAAAATCCACCGTTTGCGGTGGATCGAGGTGCCTTGAGGGGTGTCATCACCCTCTATCGGCAAAAAAGGAAATGCACCTGCGACATCTCCCCATGCCGCAGGTGCGATTCCCCTTAACTCAAATTTCTAAACTCCCTAGAGGGCAGGAAGCAAATCCGTATGGATTGAGCTGCGATATCTTTGGAATCCATCTTGGTTCCAAGTCACTGAATAAGCACCAAAACCGCTGGAGGCACCTTGGCGCGTAACTTTTAATTCCCACTGGGTTTCCCAGTTATAGGAGGTGAAACCTCCGACCCGGAAGTGTTTAGGTGCCGGACCAGAGATGTCGAGTTGACCCAAATACCGGGCATAGCTGCCGGTGCGAGCATTGTGGCGCTCTTGAGCCCCCTCGATATGGGCGAGGTAAGTAAAGGCCTCGACGGCTTTTGCGCGCTCGACAACCTTCTGGTAACGAGGCACACCCATCATGGCCAACACACCCAAGATGACGACGACGATGGTCAGCTCGACCAACGAGAAGCCGCTTTTTCCGGTGTTTGCTTTTGCGAGTGTTTTCATCAGCTTTGTCATTCGAAGGTGAATGAGTCCCGGCAGGAGGTGTTGCCCTCCCGCGTGATCATTCTTCGACCAGGGAGACGTCTCAGCTTGAGACGTTTTGCCCAAGAATGCCCCACAAAAACACAGAAAGCGCCCGCGGATATCATCCGCGGGCGCCAAGCTGAAATATGACCTTAACTACAAAGTCGGCAGCAGATCAGTGTGGATCGAACTGCGTGCACGCTGGAAACCATCCTGGTTCCAAGTCACGGTGTAAGCGCCGAAACCGCTAGAAGCGCCAGTGCGCTGAACTTTCATTTCCCACTGAGTTTCCCAGTTATAGGAGGTGAAGTTATGCACACGGAAGTGCTTTGGAGTTGAAATCGCGGTATCCAACTGGCGGGCGCTCTTGGCATAGGTGCCAGTGCGTGCGTTATGGCGCTCTTGCGCGCCTTCGATTTGAGCAAGGTAAGTAAAGGCCTCTGCAGCCTTCGCGCGCTCAACAACTTTTTGGTAGCGGGGCACACCCATCATGGCCAAGACACCGAGGATGACGACAATGATGGTCAATTCGACCAGCGAGAAACCGCCCTTACCGCTTTTAATGTTCGAGAAAGTTTTCATTACTTTGTGGTTCTAAGAGAAACCCCAGGGTTGAGGGGCCTGCAGGTCATTGCCAGCATTAGCAAGTCATCGTCCAGCCACCCGTATCACCTTGAGAAAAAAATGCGCCTTGCGCTTCACAACGATACGCATAAAAGAAGTTGCGCCCGCTGCCCTTCCAGATAGCGAGCGCACCCCTCAATCAATCAGCTGAGCTTTAAGCTCTGCCGGGGCACCATTCGCCCCATAATGAGATTTCGACCATTCAATTGTCCATCTTGAGACTTTTTTGGAAAAAATATTCAAATCGAGACACTCTTTGCAGAGTGCCTCGATTCTTTGCTACAAACGAGATGGACCCGCGACATCTCCCCATGTCGCGGGTCCGATTCCCCTAACTCGTTTCTGCCTTACAAGACAGGAAGCAGGTCAGTTTCGATCGAGCTGCGGCTACGCTGGAAGCCGTCTTGGTCCCAGGTCACGGTGTAAGCACCGAAGCCCGAAGAAGCGCCCGAACGGGACAGCTTGAGTTCCCACTTGGTCTCCCAGTTGTAGGAAGTGAAGGAGCCGATGCTGAAGTGCTTCGGGCTTGGGATGGAGGTATCCAGCTGGCCGATGCTCTGAGCGTAGGTGCCAGTGCGAGCAATATTTGGTCGCCAATTTGCCCCAACCACAGGAACAGGTCCAAATGCGGATCCTTCCCCTTCTTGTAGTCCAGCATATTGGCGTCGAAGATACGGTCGACGTACTCGTCATAGGCCATCGGCGTATCCGACCCCCAGTTGATGCGCCCACTCGGCCTTGGCTTGCTCGGCGGAACTCCACCCCCCGGGACCTGCATGCCCCCAATGCCGCCCATGGCAAATTTCGCCGGAATCGACGAGCGCCTGGGGTCATATCCATCTTGGTTGTAACAAACCGAATAAGCCTGATTGCCCCCCGATGGCCCTGCTCGGAAAATGCGCAACTGCCAGTGGGTCTCCCACTTAAAGCTGGTCAGCGAGCCGAAGCGAAAATGGCGAGGGAACTCCAGATCGACGTCCAAATCCTCTAATCGCGCGGCATATCGGCCGGCGCGGGCATTGTGCCTTTCCTGCGCGGCCTGGATTTGGCCCAGATAGACAAATGCTTCCGCCGCCTTGGAACGTTCGGCGACTACCTTGAATTTGGGCACGCCGATGAGAGCGAGGACCCCAAGAATCACCACGACGACGGCCAGCTCAGTAAGGGAAAAACCCGCCTGGGTGGATCGAACTTTGAACTTGCGCATGATCTTTGCCTGCGCCGTCCCAGGTTGAGACGACTACAGATCCATCGACCTAAACTGAGACCAACTAAAACGGTTGGGCCCCAAACAGCCGCTTATGCGCCGTTTATGACTATTCTCTAGCCTGTGCGCGCTCGGCCGCCAAAGCAACCAAGTGCTCTTTTGCATCTGAAGTCGGGTAATTGCCACTAAAACAACCCGAGCAGAAGCCTTCGATCTCTGGATTCCCGACCTTCGCGCCTTTGATCATCCGCTCCAGCTCCAAATACACCAAGTGGTCGGCGCCGATGCTCTCGCGAACCTCGTCCACTGATTTTGCGCTAGCGATGAAGTCTTTTTCGGTCGCCATATCGATGCCATATGGGCATGGCGCGACCAGTGGCGGTGAGGTGGCGGCGAAGTAAACATTGCGGGCACCCGCTGCGCGAGCTGTTTCGATAATCCGCCGTGACGTATTGCCGCGCACGATCGAATCGTCGACCAGGAGCACGTCTTTTCCTTCGAATTCCAGTGGAATCGGATTCAGCTTGCGGCGGATCGATTGCTTGCGCGCCTCTTGGTTGGGCATGATGAAGGTGCGGCCGACGTAACGGTTTTTAATAAAACCTTCCCGGTACGGCTTACCCAGCGCTTGGGCCATGCTCAAGGCTGCATCTCGCGCGCTATCTGGGATGGGAATGACCACATCCGGTTCCGGCGCGCCGACGTCCTGCCACTGTTGCGCCAATGCTTCGCCGAAACGGCGGCGAGTTTTGTAGACGCTGATCTCGTCGAGAAAGGAATCTGGGCGGGCGAAGTAAACCAGCTCAAAGATGCACGGGCGGTGCGGCTTGTTTTCGACCTGAATCCAAATCGGCTCATGGCCTGGTTCAATGATGATGGCTTCGCCGTTGCGCAAATCGCGGACCCGCTGAAAGCCTAGTACATCCAAAGCGACCGACTCACTCGCGATCGCCCACTCCGTGCCATTTTCGCCTTCGCGTTTGCCCACGATGCACGGCTTGATGCCTGATGGATCGCGGAAGCCGAACAACACGCCTTCAGACAAAATGCCTGCCACCGAATAGGCGCCCTTGGCGACGTTGAAGGCGCTTTGCACCGCCTGGCGTACTCGTTCTTCGCGCGCCAGTCCTGGATCCGCATCCTTCAGGCCGCTGGCGAAGGCGTAAAGAATGGCCTCTACATCGCACGATGACTCCAGCGTGATGTTCGAAGCCGGATACTCCCGTGATTTCAAATCCATCCAGTTGGTCAAGTTGCCGTTGTGCACCATGCCTACCCCAAACGGGAAGTTGATGTAAAACGGCTGCGCGTCTTCCTCAGTACCCATGCCCACGGTCGGGTAGCGCACGTGAGCGATGGCAAGGTTGCCCTTCAGCCGCGTCATGTCGCGGGTGCGGAAAATGTCGCGCACCATGCCGTTCTGTTTGCGCAGGTGAAACATGCCATCGTAACTCAGAATGCCTGCTGCATCCTGGCCACGGTGCTGAAGCGCAATGAGGCCCTCGTAAAGCTCAGGGGCGACGTGAGTTCCGGACGCGCCGGCGATGCCGATGAAACCGCACATTTTTTGGTGGCTGGAGGGAGGGGTACGCCCCCTCGGGCGAGCGTGTGAAAGGGGGGTTAACCCCCTCTGGGAGCGCGCATTCTATCCGCCAAATGCCTTGCCGATGGCCGGCGATGACAAAAGGTCGAGCAGCTGCTCCGCCATGCGCTGCGCAGCCGACACTTCGAACTCAGCCAACCACTTTCGATTGAGATCGCCGCGCCGGTACAGCGGGTCGTAATGGCGTTCGAGCAGGGTGGCCGCCGCCTTGCGCCAGTCGTCGCCGCGAATTTGCTCGCCCATTTCTTCGATCACTCTTCTGCCCAACATCTTTTCCAACGCCGGCAAGCTGGCGATGGTTTGCCGGCGGTGCTCGTCGGTGGCTAGGTACTCGCCGCCTAGTTGATCAATGCGGTATTCCGTCGAAGCGGTCAGGCTCACTTGCGGAGCGGCGTCCATCGCGGCAAATACCGCAGCTGGGATTTCGGCATTGCCCACCTTGCGGCTTTCGCCCTCGACGAACACGGCCAGTGGGTTTGGGGTTGGTTGGCGTTGGTTTTGGAATTGGCTTTGGGGTTGGCTTTGGCTCTCCACCATCCCCAACTCCACCAACCTCTGCCACAGCAAGGATTCGAATCTAGGCTGCGAAACCGGCTCCAGACCGACCGCACCCAAAACCGAGGAGCGGTGAGCTGCCAATCCCTCCAAATCAAGGGTCGAGCCAGGCCGAATCAATTCCATGCGCCGGAGGATGTCGGTCTTGCCCACGCCGGTCGGCCCGCGCAGCACGATGAAACGCAGCTGGCTCGGCTGCAGTAGCTGAAATTGCGCCATCAACCATTGGCGGTAAGCCTTGTAGCCGCCATCCACAATGCCGACGTCCTGCCCCATCACACGCAGCAAAAGCGCCACCGATTGCGACCTCATGCCGCCGCGCCAGCAATGAAGAATGAGCGGCGACTGCTCACCCGACCCAAGTAGCACGTGGGGCGCCTCCAGGCCGGTGGGCGATTGCTCGATCATCGCCGCCACATCGTGAAACTGCTGCTGCCAATCGCTGGCGCCAACCGGTCGGCCAAGAATCCGTTCGAGCATGCGCCCCATCCGCGCCTCGATGATGTCCAAGCCTTCTTCGAAAGCCCGCCGCGGCGACTCGCGCTTGTACAACGTGCCGACAATCGCGCGCTGCTCGTCATCCAACAACGGAACATTGACGGCACCGGGCAGGTGGTCGCGCTGGAACTCGGCTGGGCTCCGCAAGTCAATGATCCGTGAATTTCCGGCCAAAACCTGTGGAACGGTGTAGGTGGGCAAGCGCATGGCTGCCCCGCGATTCTATGATCAGCGTCCCCATTTCGTTGCGACATGAACCATCCCTCCACGATTGCTTCTCCCAAGCTTGTTCAATTAATCCAGAACGGCATTGCCGAAGACCTGCACCGCGGCCAGCCCCACCCACTTTGGGCGCGCCTGCGCGAGGTCGGCACTGAGCTGTGGTTGGACACCGGCGACATCGATGAGGCCGCGCGGATGTGGTCGCAAGAATTCACCGCGTTGACCACCAACAACTCGCTGTTGAACAAGGAAATCCAGAAGGGCATTTATGACCAGTGGATTCCGTCGGCGGCGGCAGCGGTGCAGGAAGACAACCCGGATATCTCGGATCAGGATTTGATTCTGGAAATCGCTTTTGCCTTGAACGCGCGCCACGGCTTGCGCTTGGTTGAAAAGTTCGGTGCTTACGTTTCGGTCGAGCTGCATACTGACCTGGCATACGACGTGGAGCGTTCGCTGGTTTATGGTCGTCGTTATGCGGCGATCTGCAACAAGTTCATCGTCAAGGTGCCGCTGACTCCCGAAGGTTTGGTGGTGGCGCGCAACTTGGAAGAAGAAGGCATTCCGGTCAACTTCACTTTGGGCTTCAGTGCGCGGGAGAATTACTTGATCACTTGCGCGGCGCGGCCGAGCTGGTGCAACGTTTTCCTTGGTCGGTTGGGCGCCTACGCTGCCGGCGAAGGATTGGGTGACGGTCAGTGGGTTGGTGAGCGCGCGCACATGGCATCGCAAGCGGCGGTGCGCGAATTGCGCGAAAAGATTGGTGCGCCGACGCGCCAAATTGCCGCGTCGATGCGCAGCGGTGAACAAGCGGGCACTTTGGCCGGCACCGATGTTTACACCATGCCGATTGCGGTCGCCGACAGCTTCCAAGAAATGAACCCAGCCCCAGGCGACGTCATCGACGTGACCGATGCTGATTACGTGCCGACTTGGAATGATGGCGTGGATTCACAAGCTGAAGGCATGGACGACTTGTGGGACATCAGCCCAGCCTTTGCGGGTGTCTGCGATGCGATCGCACAAATTCCGGTCGCCGAGCTCACCGCCGACACCATTCGTGGATCGTTGAATGATGCAGGTTGTGGTGCGGTGTTCCCGGCGATGAGTGATGAGCAGCTAGCCACTTTGATCGCTGAGGGCAAAGCTCCCAAGCGCGATACCTGGCTCGCCGACATCGCCGTCGGCACCTTCGGTTTGGACGGCTTGTTTACTTTGGCAGGACTGCACGCCTTCGCCCAAGACCAAGCGGCTTTGGACGCGCGCATTCGCGAGCAGCTGGAAACAAACTAAGACTTAACCGCGCTTCGGCTGGCGCAGTGGTCCGTCAGGCTTTTCACCACCACCACCACATGGCGGACGCCGACGTCCTTCGCCGCGGTCAGGGCGCTGGTTCTCGGCTGGGTCAGGGCGCATGCCTTCGCCATCGCCGCGGTGACCCCGTGGCCCGCGACCCTCGCCCCGCTCCCTGCGAGCACCACGTTCCCCATGCTTGGGGCGGAACTGGCGCATGTGCTCCATGAACTCTTTGGGCGGCAAAGCGGTAATGCGTTTGCGTTCGGCATTGTCGATGCCCAATTCTTTCCAACGCTTGCCGCGCTCGAAGTGGTCCAACAAACGCCACTTGTGGAAGCGCATCAGTTCTTTCTCGACCTCTTCCGGCGGCAAAGTACGGTAAAACTCGGCGGCGCGCGAGCCCAACCAACCATCGTGAACCGCTCGATCAACTTCGCGTTGCAAGCGATCTAAGCGCATCGACTCCAGGTGTTCTTTCGAACCCTCTAAGCGTTGTTCCAACGGCTGCCCTTCAAACCCTCTGGGCGGCGGGCCTTGCCGATGCTCATCGCTGCCAGCTTTCTCTTTCATTCGCTTGCGCAACAGCTTGCGGATCTTGCGATCGCGCTCTTCGACGCTCAACTTGGACAATGCTTCGCGCTCCTCCGCAGGCATTTCGAGCAGCAACTGCTCGGTTTCGCGCCTCAGCATTTCCAATCGCCGATCCATTTCGGCTTTGGAGTCGGGCGACATCTCGCGATAGCGTTTCCAGCGCATCTTGGCTTGCTGGCGCTGCTCCTCGCTCATCTGCTTCCACCAACTATGAGAGTCGCCTTTTTTGCGATCTCTTCCGCCCATGCGACCGCCATCTTTGGCATCGGCTTTGCGCTCCTGCTTGGATGGCTTTGCCTTTTTCGCATCCTCTTGCTGGGCATCCGCCCCTGGCACACCAGGCTCCTGTATCGCCGACGCCGACGCCTCTTCCGTCACCACAGGTTCCGCTGCTGGAGATTCCAGCGGTGCTGGGTATTGGGCGAAACCCAAGATCATTCCAACAGCCCAAATCATTGATCCGCTCCGTCATCGCTACCGTCGGCACCACCGTCGGCATTGGGCTCGACCAACAGTTCATCCAACCAATCGGAATCTTCCTCATTCAATTGGCGGAAACCCATTTCCAAATCGGAGTCGGACATCAACTCCCATGAATCGAGCAACTCGCGAGCTTGGTAGATCTCTTCAATCTCAGGGTCGGTGCTGGCGCTGGAGTCTCCGTCGCCAATGTTGATTTGTTTGAAATCTGGCCCGGCACCGGCGCCCATCATGAAACCAATGCTGACCAACAATGCTGCCGCCGCCATCGTCAACAACGGCTTGGCGAAACGATGCACAGTGGTTTGGTGACGCTGGGTGTGTACCTTCTCGTGCACGCGCTCAGCAAAACCCGATGGCACTGGCTCAGCGGGATGCCGATCGAGCAGATCGTCTAACCAATCATTAGTCTTGTTCGGCATCTTTATAGGGCTGTAGGAGGGAGCGCATTTTTTCGCGTGCGCGGTGGAGCAAGGATTTGGCCGCTTTGGGGCTGATTTGTAGGACTTCGCCGATCTCGACCAGATCCAAGCCGTCGTAGTGTTGGAACACCAAAGCGACTCGCTGGTTCTCGGGCAATTCGGTGAGTGCGGTGCCAATCAGGGCGGCCCAATCCTGGTCGTGGCTGACCGATTCGGGCGCCTCGGAATTGACGTCTTCCAATGCCAGCGGGGTGCCGTCTTCGGCGCGTGGCAGAGTGGAAGTTGGCTTGCGCTTGTCGTCGCGAACGCGGTTCAGCGCAAGGTTATAGGTGATGCGGTAAAGGAAGGTGGCCAGCTTGCCGCTGGGCTGATAACGGTCCTTGGCTTTGTAGAGCCGCACAAATGCTTCTTGGGCAAGGTCTTCGATCAATGCGTGCGGGCCGAGCAGGCGCCGGAACATGTTGAACACCGCGCCTTGGTACTCCTCGACGATCAAATCGAAGGCGTGGTCGTCGCCTTGCTGGAAAGCCAGCATCCATTGCACGCCGCGATCTTCGTGGGAGGATTCGGTCACGAGCTGTGGCCTAGGGGGAGGTGGACCAAATGCGGGCGACCACACGCCGCTCGATACGGTCGCGTGGCACGCTCCCGAATTGCCGGGAGTCGAGGCTGGAGGAGGGGTTGTCGCCAATCAGGAAATAGTGATCCTCCGGCAGGCCAGCCGCCGGTTGAGTGGCTAAACCCCATGTTCGGCTGTGGGTTGCGGGGGAAACCGCCGGACCACCGGTGGCGGTTCCGTTGCCGGTGAGCTTCGTTTCTGGTGTGTGGATTGGATTGGGAGCTTGGCCCGGAAGGCCGATGACCCGTTTGATCAAGGATTGATTGGGGTCGAGGGCATGTTGGACCAGGGCTTGGCTGGGGTCACGGAGGTCAGGGAACCCTTGGGGAGGGTCAAAAACCACCACCTGACCTTGTTCAATTGCCCCCCACGCTGGCAGAGTGAGGACGATGTCCCCCGCTTGGTAAGTCGGGAGCATTGAGTCGCCCTCAATGCGCATGGGGCGAAGGAGGAAGGCCGTCGCCACCACCGCAACCGTCACTAGGGCAGCCTTTTTCATTCGATCAAACCTGCTCCAGCAACGCAGCCGACGTCACCAGGAAGATGATCACTGCCGACAAGTCAGAAACCGCAATCATCAACGGGCCTGCCACCACCGCCGGGTCGCGGCCGATGGCTTCGGTGCCCATGGCAATGCCGCTTGCAACCGTCGTCGTCCAGGTCATGGCCAGCATCAGCGACAGTCCAATTGACGCGGCGACCGCAAACGGCGCGGTGATCGAGGCGGCGATCAACGCCACCACTGCACAGATTAATCCGAGCAACGAACCAGCACGCACTTCACTCCAGAATACGCGCAGTCGTTTGCCTTCGACAATTTGGCCGACGGCAAAGCCGCGCACCAAAACCGCCGAAGTCTGCATGCCGACGGTGCCGGACAGCGCCAACACCATCGGGATGAAGGTGAAAGCCCCGCCGGCCGTCCCATCTTGGGCTGGTTCGACGGCACCTGCGCCATGAGCCAAACCTGGCAAGTACTTTTCCATCACCCACGACATCACCAAACCGGCAATGACTGGGATAGTCAGCATCGGGCCGCGTTTGACCACCTTGTGCCAGGTGGTTTCGGATGCATCGGATTCTGGACCGGCACCGGCCAACAGCAATGCGTCTTCGGAACCCTCACCTTCAAGGACTTCCAAAGCGTCGTCTGAGGTGACGATGCCAACTACCACCCCTCGTGGGTCTACAACTGGAATACTCGACAGGTTGTAGTGCAGCAGCCGGTGAGCGACGTCTTCCTGGTCTTCATCAACCTTGGTCAAGATGACGTCGGGGATCATGATGTCGCCGATCAGATCGTGAATGCCAGCCTCCAGCAACTCACGTGAACTGATTACACCCTGCAGGATTTCACGCTCGTCGGTGACGTAAATGGCGTGGATGGTTTCAGCGTCGTCCTCGTCGCGCTTAATCCGCTTCAACAAATCGCCGACGCGCTCCCCTTCGCTGGCGGTGATGAACTCGGTCGTCATCAAACCACCGGCGGTGTCTGGCGCATATTCTCCCAGGTGACGTAAATCGCTAGCGTCTTCCGGCTCAACGAAACACAGCACCTTTTGGCGCAGTTCTTCGGGCACCAATTCCAAGATGTCGGTGCCGTCGTCGGCCGGGATGTGCTCAAGCAGCTTGGCCAGGTTTTCCGGGTCAATGCCTTCGATCAGAACCTCGGCTAGGCGCGGTTCGGCTTCGGCCAGCACTTCGGCACGCGTTTGCTCCGGGAAACTGTCAAAAAGTCGCTTGGCTTGATCCTTTTCCAGGTCAAACCACAGCACATCGGCAATGTCGGCCGGGTGGTGAGCGTCTTGCGGGGCGAACGGCGCGTCCTCAGGTTGATCCAAATGGATGGTCAACGCTTGAAATACCTGCTGCCGGATCTCGCGCCGTCGGTTTTTGGCCATGGCGTATATGTTAGCGAAGCATTTGCGGGGTGGCCCAGACCAGGCGAAAATAGAATAGGAGGGTGGAACCGAACGAACTGATCTACAACTGGGAAGAACACGGCCCGCGCCACCTGCCTTTCCCGCGCAAGCCTGTACAGCTTGACGACGAAACTCTGCGCGACGGTCTGCAATGCCCGTCGGTAACGGATCCCCCGCTGGACAAGAAGATCGAGCTGGTCCACTTGATGGACAAATTGGGGATCAACACTGCCGACATCGGCTTGCCCGGTGCGGGGCCGAATGCACGCGAGCACATCTTGGCGTTGGCCAAAGAAATGCTGCCGCTAGCAATCACCCCGAACGTGGCCTGCCGGACCATGGTTGGTGACATTGAACCGGTGGTCGAGATGGTTCAAAAGTTAGGCGCGCCCATTGAAGTTTGTGCCTTTATTGGCTCCAGCCCAATTCGCGCTTACGCCGAAGACTGGGACCTCAAGCAGATGGAGAAAATCGTTGCCGACGCGGTGGGCTTTGGCACTCGCAACGGTTTGCCGGTGACCTTTGTCACCGAAGATACGATTCGCTCCACACCCGAAACTTTGCGGCGTTTGTTCACGGTTGCGCTCGAGCAGGGCGCAACGCGTTTATGTTTGTGCGATACCGTCGGCAGTGGCACACCAGCCGAGGTACGCAACTTGGTCAAGTGGACGCGTCAGTTTTTGGTTGATCATGGAGCGGAGCACGTCGGCATTGATTGGCATGGTCACCGCGATCGTGGTTTGGGTTTGATTAATACTTTGTCGGCGATTGCCCAAGGTGCCGACCGTGCCCACGGTTGTGCGATGGGCATTGGCGAGCGTGCTGGCAACACCGAAATGGATTTGTTGTTGGTGAACTTGAAGATCACCGGTTGGATCAATCGCGACTTGACTGCACTGGGTGAATACATGCGCGTTGCCTCCGAGGCGGTAGGTCGTCCGTTGCGCGGCGAGTACCCAGTGTTTGGCGACGATGCCTTTGAAACGGGAACCGGCGTGCACGCAGCTGCCGTGATCAAGGCTTACCGCAAGGGCGACAACTGGTTGGCCGACCGTGTTTACTCCGGCGTGCCCGCTGGCGACTTCGGCCTGGAGCAGCGCATTTCAGTTGGCCCGATGAGCGGCAAGTCGAATGTCATTTGGAAGCTCGAACGCTTGGGCGTGGAGCCAACCGAAGAAGCCATTGGTGCCGTGTTGGCTGCAGCCAAGGGTTCCAAGCGCTTGCTAACCGACGACGAAGTCAAGCAAGCGGCAACGGCACCTGCTCAATCGTAAGCAAGCACTGGCAATGGCTGCTATGCCGCGCTAATTCAGCAACTGAGCGGTGGACGCTTCACAGGTGTCCACCGAAACGGCTTGCATCCAAACCAAGCCGCAGTACGTATCTGGCAGAACTACCGGAAGTACGGTGTTGCCGTTTGGGCCTGCTTGAGTGCTGGAATACAGCTGCGCCGTATTCGGGTCCAAACCAATGGTGATGCCCGTGCACGGCGAACCTGGGTAAGTGAAGTTTCCTGAACCCAGGGCGGCGGCGTAAACCACTGCCCCGTTGGCTGGACCTCCTTGTGTCGCCAGGGTCAAGCCCTCTTTGCAGCGGCCGATTTGTAGCATTTCAAAGCCATTGGCAGAGTTGCTTGCCAGCGGCGTAGGGACTGCGATTTGGAAAGAGCCAAGTCCATCCAGCTTGCGAGCCCAAGCTTCATCGTCGGCCAGGTTGGCGTAAACCGCAGAATCAATCAGCGTGTTGAAGTCGGCGTCTGCTCGCCACAAGTAAGCACCCTCGGCTTCGGTGGAAAGCTTGAAGTCAGTGTGCATCGGGCCGTCGGCCAAATCGTTATCACACCAGACCAACAAATAGTCGCGCGCTTGCAACACTGTGCCAGTTGGGAAAGCCCACGAGCCGCGATTGCCAGCGTGATCGCTGAGGTACATACCGGTAAGGTCGACGGGTTGATCGCCGTAGTTATATAGCTCCAACCAATCTTCCGCAGTGCCGGTTTCATCAGTCGGGCCAGTGATGTTTTTGGCCACGAGTTCATTGATGCGAACGGTAGGCGGCGCAGGCGGCACCGGGAACTTCTCGGCAACATTTTCTACGCGCTTGCGCAGAAACGGCTTCATGCCCCAAGTCGCAGGAATGGTTAGCGCTTCGTACCTCGCCGGGAAATCATAGGCCCGATTAAAATCATTCGGGTCGTAACCATTGTCCATGCTGCCATTGTGAAAGCTACCTTGGAAGGCATAGGGCTGGATCAGCGTTTTGATGTCATCCAATTGCTGCATCGACATTTCGGGATGCAAAATGTTGAAGGAAACTTCGCGGGCATAGCGTTGCAGTTGTTCGTCGAAACGCGGGATATCCAAGATGCGATCGATCAGTGGCGGTTGTCCGTTGCCGCCCATGCCAAAACCATTCTTCCCCCAACCGTTATAAGGTCGAGTTGCGAAGTTGGTGCCAAAGTTTCCAACCACTGGGAACAACCAGTAATCCATGCCAAAACTGTGATCCAAATCCCACGGAATGTATTCATACTTTCCCGAGATGCTGTTTTGGTAAAGATAATAGTTGTTCGCGCCCAACCACAAACCATCCCACTGGCCAATGACCATGTCTACGGCTTGCGCGCGCAAGAAACCGTCGACGTTTAACCAACCGTTGATACCCGCTTCAAACTCGGCGTCGGTGGAATGCTTGATGAAGTCAATGAAGTCGGCCAGCGGCTGAAAGTTGCCGCCCTGCAGTTTTTCTTCATACGGAGTCATGGCAGCATAGGTTGCCGCGTCGCCAGGCGAACGCCAAACCAAGTTGGCCGGGTCATCTTTATGGCGGCACTTGTAGAGCACGCCGTCTTCGTTTCCAAACCAAGCGTCAACGAAGTCATCGTCCACTTGTTCGAAGTTTGCAAACAAGCCTTCGACTAACGCCCCGTCATTGATCTTCAAAGCGACGTAATGCGTGCGCGCCGCCGGCACCCCAAAAGCACGGAAGGTGTTGAATGCCATGGTCGACCGACATTGCGCCGGGTCGGGTGCGTCGCCGCCCATGTTCATTTTTTGCACACCATGAACTTTTCGCCCTGCAACAAATTCGCCGAAGTCCAGTTTCCACGGATTCTTCTTTGCCTCGCGCGCACTGTTGCCGCGTGGCCGAATGCCAACGTTGAGGTGCGTTTCATCCATCACCGAATTGACCAGGCGAACATCGCAGCTGCGGTAGTCCAAGGTGTCGGTGTTATCCAGCAGCCATTGCAAGTCGACAGGGTCGATGGTGATCTCCACCGTCATCACTTCCCCGGGACGGAAAAAGTACTGACCGGCTTCGGCGTAACTGCCATCGTCTAAGGGCAGAGGGTATTGAGCGGCCACCGGTGCGGTGACGCAAGCAATGCTGAGGGCAAGGAATCGAAGTAGGCGTGGCATGTTGAAGTCGCGGGCGCGAATCCTGAATTTTATCCCATATCGCCGCCGCCGGGTGTTTCTTTGGCAGACGGAATCGATTCCATTTGTATCTGCGCGATTGCTGGCTAGATCCAATTTTGAACAGACGGATCCCACCCGCCCAGCAGAACGCCTTGCCGGTCGGCGCTTATCCAAGCATTGCTGGAAGAGCTAGCTTGGCAAAGCGCCACCAACCCGGTTTTGCCTCCAAATCCAACCAGGCTTTGCCGGCCGCGCGCAATCGACGGTGACCAGCCAAATACAGTGGCTTTGGCCAAGGCCGGAATGGCGCCCACAGCACCGTTTTCTCGACATCATCCAAGAGCAAAGCATTGTGGACCTCGCCGCAACCGGATTGGATGTCCTGAGCGGTGTGGCCAGGAAATGCCCCCCAACTCGGCTGGCCTAATCCAAAAATCCCCCCTCCCCAAATATTGACACCGACGCCACCGTAGCGCAGTTGCTGCACCGCCTCGATCAAAACTTGGCGATCGGTATGGTCCGGGGCCAAGGCGACGCAGGACAAGCTACCGTAAACATGATCATTGACCAACGGCACCGCCATCTGCAGAAACTCTTCGGGGGTTTTGGCGGCGATGGAAGTTTCGGCAATCACGCCGCAGAAAGCCTCCACTCGGCAAGCATATTCCTGCTTCATCAACGGCACGTCCGGGATCAACATCCATTGGTTGTCGGCGTAGACTTCCGCTTGTGGATAGCGCTCCAAAAACCCCTGCCAACGCTCTTCCGCGCCGGGGTACCAGCGGTCGCGCGATGGCAACGAAGCCAACTCGGTACGCAGATGCTTTAAAAAAGTTTCGCGCTGACGCCAATGCCGAGCCAGAACTAAAAGCTTCGGCGCGTTGCAATTGAAGGAGGTGTTGTGGGACAACATTCCCGCAACGTGCCGGGCTTGAAACTTCAAGTCTGCTTGCGACCAAGGCCCCGGCACCACCAACACCGGGGTGACGGCACCAAGTTCGGCCGTGACTGGTTTGTTCAACTTCTTGACCCCGCTGCGTTTGGCTTGCTCCACATCATCGCCCCAAACGATGGCGTCGTAAGTGCGGTCACTTCCGGTCATGTGAACGTGAGCCACGTCGGGATGATGCAGCAACTCGTGGGCGGCCTGCAAATCTCCGCAGACGAATTGAAGGAAACCGCGCTCCACCAATGGCTGCAGCGCTTGGCTGAGCGGTTGCTGCAAGTAGTCGTTGACGGGGTTGAGCTTGACGACTGATGTGAAGTTGTGCTTGAGCAACAAGTACAGCGCGTCCAGCGGTGGAATGGAGTTGATGTTGCCCGCTCCCAAAATGGCGGCCACAGCACCGGCTCCGGCTGGGGCATTCGCACTTTGGTTGAACTCGCC
>CAZMDZ010000012.1:0-23026 GCA_964565175.1 uncultured Planctomycetales bacterium | reverse complement strand
ACCCAACGCTGCCCTCGTCGGCGGGTTAAGGCTCAGTCCATAATCCAGAAACCCATTTCTGGGTCCCATTCCATGGTGAACATGTCGAAGGGTGGGTTGCGTGTTTGAGTAGCGCAAGGCTCTCCCCACGAACCCATCTTTACTTCACCGCGTTCCACCTTGGCCATGAATTCTTGTTCTTCTGCATGGAATTCGTATTCAGCTGCGAGCAAAGGCAGCAGTTGAAGGCCAAAAATGGTGAGTATTTTGCGTCGCAACTTCTTGGACGGGCGCTTTTAAAATGCCAAATAGGGCAATGGTCCATGCCCGCCAAACGAGGAAGGTCAGGGCGAGCAAGCTATGCTGAGGCGATGAAACAACGCAGCATGCAAGTCCTTCGCTGTGCGCTCATGGGCGCACTAGGCGCGGCGCTGCTCACAGCGTTAGAGGCGGCGCTATTCCTCTATCAAGACAGTCGTATTCATGAGGGCGTTTTGTTGGATGCGGTCAAGGTGCAAATCATGGCGGCCCTATTCGTGATTCCTATTTTTGCCATCCTTGGAGTTTTTACACCAATCGGCCAATTGAGGCGAAATTGCAGCGCGGCCTTAGCTTTGCTTTTGATGTGGATGTGCGCAGTTGGACTTGCGCCATTCCTGCTCCACCAGCCTCTCAAAATGCTTGCCTATCTGGCACTCATTGCCGTCGCGCTGTTCTGGTTAGGTCGGTTTACTATTTACCGCCTATCCCCTCGCAAACTGGCAATGACCGCTTCATGCCTTTGGCTGCTGGCGATGGCTTCCATCCTGAGCCAAGCGACTTCATCTTCTGCGGCTACTGCCAGCACGATTGAACTCGCTGGCCAAAGCGAATCGCCCTCCAACGTCGTCATCATCAATATCGACACGCTGCGCGCGGATCACTTGGGTAGTTATGGATACTCGCGCCCAACGTCGCCGGTGATGGATGAATTTGCCACCAAGGGTGTACGCTTTGAAAACGCATGGGCACAAGCACCGTGGACGCGACCGGCAACAGCGTCCTTAATGACAGGGCTATATCCATCCAGTCATCAATGCAGCAATCAAAGCCAAGCACTATCCCCAGAATTGCCGACCATCGCTTCTTTGCTGCAAGAGCGTGGTTATCACACGGCGGCGTTTTCAGCCAACCCGCAAGTTTCGCCGCTCTTTGGCTTCGACCATGGCTTTGATCTGTTTTGGAATCAAGGCGGCTATTCGCTGAGTCAATTCTTGTCAATGGGCAAGAGCTTTATCTTTGTGCGGCAACGACTGGGCCTGAATCGTGCGATGGCGGCTTTCAAGGGAAACAGTGCAGGATCAGCGCCCACCCATCAAGCCCCAAACCATGCTGGGGTCATCAACCTACAGGTTTTTGATTGGCTGGAAGACTTAAACCCTCGTCTGCCGGTATTCCTTTATGTGCATTACATCGACCCGCACGATCCATACAACCCGCCGGTGGACATGCTCAACAACGTCAAACCCGACGTCGGCGGTGCTCACTCGATGATTCGGCCATCGCTGCAGGACATTCCTTATCCGCATTTTTCCTTCCCCGATCCAAACCCCGAGCTGCTGCAGGATGCACTGGACCTATACGACGCCGAAATTCGATACGTGGATCATCACTTGGGCTTGCTGCTGGAGCGGCTGCGCGAAAAAGGCGTGTTGACCGACGACGATTATTTGATTCTTACTTCCGATCACGGCGAAGAATTCCATGAGCACGGTCAGTGGCTTCACGGTCGATCCTTATTTGAAGAAGTCTTGCGGGTACCGCTGATCGTCGTTGGGCCAAACCTAAGCGCTCAAACGGTCTCGCTTCCGGTTGAATTGATCGACGTATTGCCCACCCTCGCGAGGTGGTTGAATTTCCGGTTAACCCGCAGCCAAGTGCAAGGCAAAGACTTCACGCCGTTGCTGCAGAACGATCAACCGGCGATGGACAGCTTCATCTTCGCCGAACGTCCGTCCGCTGGCCGCCACCTTTCCAGCGTGCGCAGCCGCGATCGAAAGTTAATTCGCTTGGTCCACAAAGGGGAAGATAGTTGGCTGCTTTTTAATTTGGCCGTAGACCCTGGCGAAACTCAAAACTTATTGCACCGCCCTGCCAATCGCGCTTCCGCCCCCGAAACCTCCGCCCAAGCGCAAGCCAAGGACTTGTATCAAGCTCTTACCGAGTTCATCCAGTCCGCCTCTAGCCATCAGCGTGGTCCGGCGCGCCAAGCGCTGGTGGATAGCCAAACGCAAAACATGCTGGATCAACTCGGCTACTTAGATCCGACGGAGGAGGCTGGCCGCTAAGCGCTTGCCAACGACCTGTCCTTCATCGACGGCTTCCTCGGCGGCGTCTTCCGATTTAGTCTATGACCATGTAGCCGCAGTCCTCATCCCATTCCAAGGAGAAGCCTTCGAAGGGCGCTCTACGCGACTCCGAAGCGACGGTAAAGCCCCATTCGGTCATCTCCACATCGCCGCTTTCTACTCGGGCAATGAAGCGCAATTCTTGTGGACGGAAAAAGGTTTCATTCGCAATCACCGGAATAAACTGCATGCCAAGGAGGGCGGCAATCCGAAGCTTGGGCCGAAAATCCTGTTGCTGCCAAATGCGGCGAAGCGGGGTCACCCCAATTGCAAAACAAACGAATAGCCAACCGCATAAGGTAAAGATCCATGGATCAAGCTGCATAGCACGCAAGGGCGTAATCATTAGGGTGAGCAAGCTGAGCCAGAATAAATAGAGAAACAATGCCATGCAGGTTCGCATCCATTGGGCTTCAGGAAAGCGCGCGACCCGGACCTTAGTAAGAAACAAAACGTGGTATGCAATGAGCACACCTACCACCGCGGGATGCAAAACATCCTTGCTCACCACCCTTCCAAAAATGTTATTCGGCTGAAACATATCGGATGGGTATAGCTCAAACACTTCCATCAAAAAGGCGCAAACCCATAGTCCGAGGAAGCCCGCTACGACCGGCCATGCGTAGGGCAAGCGGTGAATCGGCGCGAAAAACCGAGCGGCTTGTCCGGCTAGCCAAAAGCCGGGCAGCAGAAAAAAGAGACCCAGCACAAGGCCGCCCGCGAAGTTGGAGTGGGCAGTCTCCCAGTGCGACCAAAGGCTGGCGGAACCCATACAAGCCGCAAACGCAAAAATAATAACCAGCTTGTTGGCAGAAACAGAGGGCTGTGAATGGGACATAAGATGCCCTCTATTCTAACCGACGGCGAAGATTGGCCGCCAAGCGTTTGCCGACGACTTGTTCTTCATCCACCACCTCGTCGGCGCCGCCTTCTTTGATGTCCATGAAGAAGCGGTGATAACGCGAACGGGCAATGATGTGCACATCGGGGGCGATGGAGCGTACAAGCTCCACAATTCCGCGGGCAGCAGTGGCGTCGGGGATCGTGACCACAACTGCCGCCGCAGTCTTCACGCCGACGTGCTCCAGTACATCCGCCTGGGTTGCGTCGCCGATGTGAGCATTGAAACCGAGTTCGTCGACTTGGCGGATGAGATTGGGGTTGAGGTCAACGACCGTGATTTGATTGCCTAAGTGCGCCACCGAGCGCCCGACTGCTTCCCCGGCAGGTCCGTAACCGATGATCAGGAAGTGTTGTTCATCGGAATTGCCGCTCTTAGTTTGGGGCTTGGGCGGCGCTGGCAGTTTTCGCAGCTCTGCCGTCCATTGCACCGTTCGGTAAGAAAAGCGCGGCGCCAGTGCGACTAAGTATGGAGACAAAAACAGCGTGGTAATGGTGGCGGAGATGATCAACGCGAAGAGCGATTCGTCGATCAAAGTGCCGCGGCCGACTTCGGCGAGCACAAAGGAGAACTCCCCTACTTGTCCGAGGCAAATGCCGGTGGCCAGCGCGTTGGTGCTGGACAGTTTGTAGCTGCGCAGAATAGCCCAAATGACCAGCGCTTTGCCGACGACAATAGCCGCCACTAACGCCAACACTAGGCCGATGTTTTGCACGAACCAATAAGGATCACCAAGCATGCCGATGGAGCTAAAGAACAGCGTGACCAGCACGGTTCGCAGCGAGGCGACGTCGGCGCGGATTTGAGTGGCGAAAGGCGATTCGGCCAGCAACATACCGGCGACAAATGCGCCCAAAGCTGGCGATAGGTGGAGCAAGTGTGCACTCCACGCCGAGCCAAGTCCGGTGACGATCGCGAGCAAGATGGGAAGTTCGCGATTGCGCTGCAACGAACGCAAATGCAACAGCCGCGGTACCACCCAGTTGAATAATGCGTAAAGCACCAAAACCAGCACTGCCGCCCAACCCAAAGCACGCGCAATGTCCATGCCGGCCTGGCCGATGGATCCACCGCCGCTGAGCGCGGTGATCAGCAAAACCAATGGAACCAAGGCGATGTCTTGCACTAGCAAAAAGCCCAGCGCGTGACGCCCGTGCACGCTTTCGATTTCGGACCGTGAAATTAAAATCCGCAGCACGCAAGCGGTACTACTTAACGCCAAAATCGCTCCAAGAGTGGCAGCCGTCCGCCACTGCAATCCAAAAATCAGCGCAACGCCCGTCCCAACCGCAATGGTGACAACAATTTGCGCCGCGCCGCCACCGAGGGCCGCTCCACCCAGGCTGCGCAACCTGCGCCACGAGAACTCGAGCCCGATGGTAAACAGCAACAGCGCCACGCCGAGTTCGGCCAGCGCCGCCACCTCGGACGAACTGGAAATCAGGCCCAACGCATTCGGCCCCACCAAGGTACCCGCAGCCAAGTACCCCAAAATAGAACTCTGCTTCAATCGCTCGGCCAGCACCCCCAACACCATGGCGGTGCTGAGGAGGACTAGGATGTCGAACAGCGCGTCCCATTGATCCATGGGTGGTATTCTTGCAAATCGGACCGGCGGCCAAAAGCCTTTACTCTAAGATCCAAAACCCCATTTTTTCATCCCAGTTCAAACTGAAATCGTCGAACGGAAGACGTCGGCTTCGGTAGCAATAATGGCGAAGAACTGCAGGGCGAGCAGTACGAGCAGGCACTAGAGGGATGAAGTGAAGAGCGTGCCAATCCACGGCTCAAAATACCAAGCGCGCAATTGAAACAGCAGGTAGATGAGCAAAGCCGCCCCAAAAAAGTAAAACTAATTCTCATGACGATGTGGTTTAGCCCGGAGAGCTATCAACCTGTTTATCGCCAAACTCGCGGCAGCACCCAATTGCCATGGCTGCCTCCGGAGGTATTGCCACCAAGGCTTTGCACATCCAGCTCCAAGCGGCCGCCCTGCGGAATTTCGGCGCGCAGCGGCTGAGGGACTTGCCCCGCATCCACCGGTCCCGACGTTGCCAAAACCACGCCATCCAGCAAAACGCGGAATTCCAACGGCGCCCGTTTGCGGTGATCGGCAACCTCTAAGTCGACACCCACCCAACAAGTGAATACGCCAGCCTGCGTTTGGCTCCACTGCATCCGCGTCGGGGCTTTGACGCCCCAACCTACAACCGGTTGAGTATTGCTGAGTTGCATGCGGCGGCCTTCGACGCTGCGGCCATTCTTCGGCGTCCAATCCAAGACCTGCGAGGGCGGACTAGTGATCGAAATGGGTTCAAGAGCAGCTAGCTCATGGAACGGCCCAAGGCGGCGATCCAATGCAGCCACCTCCTTCATTGGCACAGCCATGCGGCTTTGCCACGGGGTGCGGACGAACAACTTGTCGTTATCTAAACGCAGCGGTTGCACCGCCCAAACGCTTCCATTGCGCCAATGCAGCCAAACCGAACTGGCGTCGTCTTCCTCGCTTTCTTCTTCCAGCAGCTTGACTGCCTGGATGCGATCCCAAGGATGTTGCACCACCACATCGCCTTCGAGAAAGCCGAGTCCATCGCCGCTGATTTCCTCGAGCCAGCCACTGCGGCGATCGAGGCCGCCCTGCGGCGTGGCCAGCACCAATAAGTCGTGCTCGCGCTTGCCGCTGGGTGGCAGTTGGCGGCGACTGATGCGGCTGACCCAGAGCAAATCCACCTGAATCAATTGCAGATCAGCGCCATCGCCGATGGCCCACTCAAGCTGGTCTGCGTTACCGCCAGCGGGGCGGCCGACCAAAATGGAGCCGTCGGTGAGCTCTAGTTGCCAGCGCTTGCTATGAGGAGCCACGACTTTGGCCGCCACCGACGAAGTTTTCCCCGGAATACGGGGGAAATCAAAGCGCATCCAGCCGTCGACGGCGCCGTCGGCATTGGGCATGCCAGTTTCGCTGCGGCTAATCACCGGTCCGTTTTCGCTCCAACTAATCAGGCGCACACTCGGCGATGAGATTTTCCCGAAGTCCGTAAGCTCTGTCAGATAAGCGCGATAGCTCTGATCCTGAACTTCTTGTGCGGCCACTGGCTGGACCCCGAGCGCGAGCGTACAAAGCACGGCGGGCAGGACGGTGGCGGCGGACAGATGGAACAATGCCAAACTGGCAGAATCATACGCCATGAAAGGGGGCTTTGTCTGCCATCCGCGTCAATTTTGGCTTGGCATCTTATTTGATGTTGCGCGGGCGTAGACCTGGAGACCCCTCCACCCACCCTGCAAAACATGGCTCAAAAGCAACTCACCTTCGATACCGATGCCCGCGAGGCCGTGCTCGCCGGTGTCGAGAAGCTGGCTCAGGCAGTCGTCAGCACCCTCGGTCCTAAGGGCCGCTGTGCGGTGCTCGACAAGTCCTGGGGCGGACCCACCATTACCAAGGACGGTGTAACGGTAGCCCGTGACATCGAGCTCAAGGACAAGAACGAGAATCTCGGCGCCCAGCTGGTCAAGGAAGCTGCTTCCAAGACCAATGACCGCGCTGGCGATGGCACCACGACCGCCACTTTGTTGGCGTGGTCCATCTACAAGCACTCGCTTCGTCACTTGACCGTCGGTGCCGACCAGCAAGCGATGATCCGTGGCCTGCGTGCCGCAGCTGACAACGTGCAAGCCTTCTTGAAAAAGAACGCGACGCCAGTGAGCTCGAACCAGGACATCAAGAACATTGCCACCATCGCCGCCAACAACGACCCAGAGATCGGCAAGATTTTGGCCGACGCCTTTAAAGAAGTTGGCAACGATGGCGTCATCACCATCGAAGAAGGCAAGTCGCTGAAGACCGAAGTGCAGACCGTCAAGGGCATGCAGTTCGATCGCGGCTTCCTGAGCGCCCACTTCGCCAACGATAACGAAGGCTTGGAGTGCTCGATGGAGGCGCCGCTGATCTTGGTCTTTGAGGACAAGATCTCGTCGATTCAGTCGCTGCTGCCGCTGTTGGAAGCCGCTAAAGAAGCCAACAAGCCGTTGGTTTTGGTTGCTGAAGACATCGACGGTGAAGCGCTGGCCACTTTGGTCGTCAACAAGCTGCGCGGCATCTTGGATGTGACCGCCGTCAAAGCTCCAGGCTATGGTGACCGCCGCAAGGAAATGCTGCGCGACATCGCCACCGTCACCAGCGCTCAGCCAATCATGAAAGATGATGGCATTGAGCTGGAACAGGTGACCATGGACATGCTGGGCACCGCCCAGAAGGTGATCTTGGACGCCAACAACACCACCATTGTGAAAGGTGCTGGCAAGACCAAGGACATCGAAGCGCGCGCCAACTTGCTGCGCAAGCAGATCGAGGTCACGACCTCCGATTACGACAAAGAGAAGATGGAAGAGCGCTTGGCCAAGTTGGTCGGCGGCATCGCTCAAGTCCAGGTCGGTGGTGCTTCGGAAACTGAAGTGAAGGAGCGCAAGCACCGCTTCGAAGACGCCAAGCACGCAACCACCGCGGCAATCGAAGAAGGCATTCTTCCGGGTGGAGGCATTGCGCTGCTACGCGCTGCCGACGCCGCTGCCAAGAAGGTCAAGCTGGAGGGCGACGAAGCCACTGGCGCCGAGATTCTTTACTCGGCATTGGCTGCCCCACTGCGCACCATCGCTGAAAACGCTGGTGAAGACGGCTCGGTCGTCGCCCGTCGCGTACGCAAGGACAAAAGCTTCGGCTTTGGTTTCGACGCGCTGCGCAACGACTATGGCGACATGTTCGACCTCGGCGTCATTGACCCGGTCAAAGTAACCCGCACTGCGTTGGAAAACGCGATTGCTGTTGCCTCGACCCTGATGTCCACCGATTGCTTGGTGGTCGAAGCCGATAGCAAGGACGAAGTGAGGTCCAACGCTGACTCCAACTTCGAAGGTGACTTTTAGAGCACCGTTAACCCAGAACTAAAAGCACCACAAACAATCATGGCCAAAACCGCCAAAATTGCATTCACGCCGATCGAAGATCGCGTCTTGATCCAGCCGGCTGCTGCCGAAACCGTCAGCGCTAGCGGCATTGTCTTGCCGGATAGCGCCCAAGAGTCTCCGAACCGCGGCACCATCGTCGCATCCGGTCCGGGTCCACGGATGAAGGATGGCTCGCGCGGCGAGATGTCCGTCGAGCTCGGCGACGAAGTCGTTTACGGTCCGTACTCCGGCTCCAAGGTTGAGCTGAACGGCACCGAGTACAAAATTCTGCGCGCCAGTGAAATCCTGGCCAAGATCAACCAGTAAGTAGGAGTCCCATCATGGCAAAAGACATACTGTTTGAAGACCAGGCCCGCGAAAAGTTGTTCGGTGGTATCGAGCAACTGGCCAAAACCGTTTCCGTCACCCTCGGCCCAGCCGGCCGCAACGTGATCATCGAAAAGTCCTTTGGCGGCCCTGCCGTAACCAAGGATGGTGTGACCGTCGCAGAGGAGATTGACCTCGAGGATCACTTCGAGAACATGGGCGCCAAATTGGTGCGCGAGGTTGCTTCGAAGACCAACGACGAAGCCGGCGACGGCACCACCACTGCGACCGTGCTGGCTGCCGACATCGTGCGCGGCGGTTTGAAGTACATGGCCGCAGGTGCCAGCCCGATTGCTCTGCGCAATGGCATTGACCGTGCAGTTGAAACTGCGGTTGAAACTTTGACCGGCTTGAGCAAGAAGGTCAAAGGCGCCAACGACATCGCCAAGGTCGGCACCATTTCCGCCAACCAAGATCCGGAGATCGGCAACATCTTTGCCGAGGCTTTCGAGAAGGGTGGCAAGAAGTGCGTGATCACCGTTGAAGACGGCAAAAGCATGGAGACCGAGTTGGAGTACGTCGATGGCATGTCCTTCGACAAGGGCTACATCTCGCCGTACTTTGTCACCGATCCGAACAAGATGACCGCCGAGTACGACGACTGCTACGTGCTCGTTCATGAGAAGAAAATCACCAACCTGCAGGATTTCCTGCCGGTGTTGGAGGCCGTCGCTCAGACTGGTCGCCCGCTGATGGTGATTGCCGAGGATATTGAGGCTGAAGCACTCGCTGCTTTGGTCGTCAACCGTCTGCGCGGCATCATGAAGGTGGTTGCGGTCAAGGCTCCTGGCTTCGGCGATCGTCGTAAGGCGATGCTCGAAGACATTGCGATCTTGACCGGCGCCAAAGCGATCATGGAAGAGACCGGCGACAAGCTGGCCGACGTCACTCTTGAGGACCTCGGTACCGTTGCTAAGGCTTCGGTTGAAAAGGATCGGACCGTGCTAGTCGACGGCAAGGGCAAGAAGGGTGCGTTGAAGAAGCGCATCGCCTTGATCCAGGCGCAAATGGACAAGTCCACCTCGGACTACGACAAGGAAAAGCTGCAAGAGCGCTTGGCCAAGCTGGAAGGTGGCATTGCCATCATTCAGGTCGGTGGCTCCACCGAAGCCGAGATGAAGGAGCGCAAGTACCGCGTCGAAGATGCGCTGCACGCGACCCGCGCCGCGATTGAAGAAGGTGTGGTTCCGGGTGGTGGCACTGCGCTGCTACGTTGCACCGATGCCGTCGCTGCTTGCCGCAGCAAGGCTCGTGGTGACGAAAAGCTCGGCGTCGATCTGATCCTTCGCACACTCAAGGCACCGGCTCGCACCATCGCGGAAAACGCTGGTCGTGACGGCAGCTTGGTGGTCGAAGAAGTTCTCGACCTCAAAGGTTGGAAGGGCTACGACGCGCTTAACGACGAGTACAGCGACATGAACAAAGCTGGCATCCTGGACCCGACTAAGGTCGTGCGTTCGGCGCTGCAAAACGCTTCGTCGGTTGCTGGTTTGTTGTTGACCACCAACACTTTGGTTGCTGATCTCAAAGAAGAGAAAGAAGCTGCCGGAGCATAAAGCTAAGTGAGCCAACGCGATTACTACGAAGTACTCGGAGTCTCCCGTGATTCGGGAGACTCCGAGATTAAAAGTGCCTATCGCAAGTTGGCGCTGAAGTACCACCCCGACCGCAATAAGGAAGACGGGGCGGCTGAGCAATTCAAGGAGGCGGCCGAGGCTTACGGCGTGCTGTCGGACTCCAAGAAACGCCAGATGTACGACCAGTATGGACATGCTGGCGTGCAAGGCAGCGCAGGCCATCCTGGTGCGCCAGGGGGCATGAACGTAGAAGACATCTTCTCGCAGTTCGGCGACATTTTCGGCGGCCGCGGCGGAGGAATCTTCGAGAATTTGTTTGGCGGTTTCGGCGGTGGTGGCGGAGGCGGCGGTGGCCGAGTTCCGCGTGGGCGCAGCTTGCGCGCAGCAGTGACCATTGATTTGAAAGATGTGCTCGAAGGTGTGGAACGCACCATCGTGCTCAAGCGACGCGAAAGCTGTGAGACCTGCAGCGGTTCTGGCTGCAAAGCTGGCACCCAGCCACAAACCTGCCCGCAATGCCATGGCCGCGGTCAAGTGCATCAGCAACAGGGTTTCTTCGCTGTTGCCACCACTTGCCCCATGTGCCACGGCCAAGGAGAAGCAATTGCTGATCCATGTGGCCCTTGCCGAGGCAGTGGCTTGGAAGCGGTGCGTCGGGAAATTACGGTCAAAATCCCAGCTGGCATTGATGAAGGCGCGCAGATTCGCTTGGCCGGAGAAGGCGACCACGCCTCCCGCGGCGGTCAGCCTGGCGATTTGTTTGTGGCAATTGAAATCCGTCCACAAGATGGTTTCCATCGCGACGCTAGCGACCTCTACATCGAAGTCCCAATCTCCTACCCCCAAGCCGCATTGGGCGACAAGATTTTGGTGCCGACCTTGGAAGGTCAAGCACGCATGAACATCCCTGCCGGAACTCCTACCGGCAAGCTCTTCCGTCTGCGCGGCCATGGATTGCCGCGTCTGCATGGCGGCAAGCGCGGCGATCAATTGGTGCGCGTTTACATCGACGTGCCGAAGAAGATGAGCCGCGACGAAAAGAACCTGCTCAAAGATCTGCACAAGATGCAGCAAGAACGCGCAAAGTCGTAAGGGGCAAAAATCGTGAGATCCAAGAAGAAGGCTAAGAAGGCGGAAGAAGTCCGCGAACAGGAAGCTGCTGAGCAAGCCAAACAGGCCGCCGAAGAGGCGGAGCAGGCTGCCAACAGTGCCGACGCTGAAGTAGAAGACACTGAAGCGGAGGAGCAGGAGTCCGTCGAAATGTGGCGGGATAAGGCGCTGCGAGCGCAGGCCGAAATGGCCAATATGCGCCGCCGGCTTGAGGCGGACACCGAAGACCGCACCCGCCGCCGAATGGAAGCGCTGCTTACCGAACTGATCACCGTCGGCGACCACATGGAGTTGGCGCTGGGCGTGATCCCTGACGGCATTCGCAACGCCGACGGCGCCGACGCCTTTTTGATGGGCATGAACGCGATCCAAGCATCGCTGGAAGCGGTCATGCGCCAACACGGCTTGGAGTTCATTCAGCCGGCGGCCGATGCCGAATTTGATCCGGAGCTGCACGAGGCCGTCGGCACCGTGGCTGCGGACGAAGGCGAGCAGGCTGGTCCGCGCCTAGAAGTGCTGCGCCGCGGATACAAAATGGGACGTCGCATTCTGCGGCCCGCCCAGGTCCGCATCATCGAAGGCTAGAGCCAACAATCGGGGAGCCGTCACGTAGAATAGCCCGACCATGGCTGTTCCCCTCCGTCGGACCTTCCTCCTCCTCCTGTCCTTGCTGTTCGTGGCAGGGCTAAGTGCGCCAGCCTCTGCTCAGAAGACAGGGACCAAGTACTACGAAGACAGCGTCACCGGCTACAAGTTCAAGCCGCTGAAGGATTGGAAAAACATCCCGCTGCGCGAGAATTTGAAGCGCTCGGGAGTTTTGGCGCGCTTTACCGGCGGAAAACCGCTCAGCGTCAAGACGCCGGCCAACACCATCATGGCTGCCGAGGTCGAGCTTTATATTTGGAAGCTGGACCAACCCAAAGCCGTGACCAGCGGCAGTAGTGGTGGCTTAAGGGAGCGCGCTGGCGCCGAAACCAAACGGCCTTTGATCGAAGAGATCATCCCCCGCTTTTTCGAGTTTCGTGATTTCAAAGAGGGCGGCTTGACGGATCCCGTTCAGGAAATCGAGGAGAAGAAGCTGAAGAAGGGTTTGATGGCGCGCCACGCAACTTGGTGGGCGAACAGCCCCAATGGGTTCAAAATTTACCTCGATGCCTGGACGATTCGCTTAGATCAATTCGACCTCGTCTTTCTGTACCTGCTGCCGGAGCAAACCAAGAAGAATAAAAAGTGGTACAAGGCATTTGAGAGTTCGATGAAGTCATTGCAGCTGGTGGAGACCACCGAAGGCGTCAAAAAGGTCGGCCAGGATGGTAGCTACGATGAGCAGCTGGCCTATCACGTCGCCGATGCCGAAAAGGTTGACGGTTGGACTGCGCTGCCTACGCCGTCAAAGAAGTACATCATTAAGACTTCTACCCAAGACAAAGGTTTTATCAAAGAAGTGATTGCCCGCTTGGAGTGTTCGCGTGAGGTCTTTGAAAAGGACTTCCCGCCGACCGTCGACATGAGTCATATTTCGGTGGTTCGCATTTGCGCCAACCAGAAAGAATTCAGTCAATACGGCAACACTAGCCCTGGCGTCGCTGGTTACTTCAACCCAGGCTCAACCGAATTGGTGTTGTATGACTCAAAGAACACCGACCGACGCGCCACCTTGGCGGTGATGAGCCACGAAGCCTTCCACCAGTACTGCCATTTCTTGTTCGACAAGTCCGAAGCCCACCGTTGGTTCGATGAAGGCCATGGCGATTGGTATGGCGCCTATGAATTCAAAGGCAAAAAAGCCATCCCGACGGCGCACATGCCGGGCGGATTGGATCGTTTCCAGGGCATCAAAACCTTGGTTCGCGAAGAGCGCTACAAGCCGATTTGGGTACACATCAACTACGACCACCAGCGCTGGCAAAGTCAGGGACCGACCAATACTTCCTGCTACGAGCAGTCGTGGTCGATCATCTACTTCTTGCGCCGCGGCACCGATGGCGACGTGCCGAAAAAGGTTTGGGAGAAGGCATACGCCGGCATCATCCCGAATTACATGGCCAAGCTGCATGAAGGCTTTCAGCGCGAGTATGAAAAGCTGCGCGTTAGCCTGAAAGAAGAGCGCTCCAAGCTCAATCCCGAAACCGATTCCGAGTTAATCGAAATCTTGGATCGCCGCATTGCTCACCCAACCGTGGGCGGCGCCACCAAAAAGAAGATTTGGGAAGATGCGATGGAAGCCTCTTGGGGCCAAATCGACATCGAAGAGTTCGAAAAGAACTGGTTGGTTTACGTCAAAGACTACCTGAAGTAGCCGTTCACCGACTTGGCCTAGGATCCCCTCTCAGGGAAGCTGACGATCGCCAGCGCCCTCGCGGTCTGACCAGCGCAAGATTTTTCGGGTGAGGAACCAGTACACGCGCTTGCCGGTTGCCCGCCAAATGCGCGCAGCTGCCGACGGCGTGGCCAAGATTTGCAGCTCGCGAGGAGTGAGAACCTCGGGGCAATAGGTGCGCTTGTGCTTGAGCATATGGCGCAGGTCTTCGCGAGCTTGCAAACGAAAACGTCGGTTGCGGCGGCGATGCACCGAAGCTAGCTGAAAATCAATCAGCGCTGGACTGCCGTCTGGCTGCACCAGCCAATTGGGCTCTTTGGCGGTGTCGTTATGGGTGACCCCACGGCGGTGAAGTTGGACCAATAAGATCAACGCTGCCGCGAAATAAGCCGGATCGGTAGGTTTTGCCTGCTGCATCGGCTCACCAGGCTGCCAGCTACGCTCCAGGATTCCGTCTGCCCAGCGCAACGGTCGCGGAACATCGGCAAGACCCTGCAATTCTTGCAAGGCTCGGTACTCGCGGCTCGCCAAGTAACGGGCAAGGTGCTTGGTCCACCATCGGGCACAGCGCGTATCGCGACGGACCAAAATGCGAACTTTGGTGCCTTCTCCTTCGCTAAGATGGACGAGTTCCACGCGGCCGAACAGGTCGGCTTTCAGTAACTCGCTGTCCGGCTCGCGATAGGGCATTTTGCGCATGCTAACACTCCGCTTCGTGTTGATCGCCGCTGTCTGCGGCCTGTTTACTCTTCCTTGCCAACCGGCTTTTGGCCAGGGGCAAAGTCGCCAAGAAAAGCAGTTGGCCAAAAAGGAAAAGGTGCTGCGCGAAGCTGAGGAGCAGCGCGACCTAGCCTTTGCCGCGCTGACCAAAGAATATGGCGGCCTAGAAGAACTTTGGCTGGACGAGGAAAAGCCAGCCGGTGATCCGCCAGCAGTCGTGGTTCGCTGGCTGCAAAGTCAATCGCTGACGGCAACCGACTGGCCGCAACAGCTGGAGCAAATGCGTCAAGCCGGATCCTTCCACGATTGGTGGAATTCGGATCTCTACCTACACTCCACCGCCGCCGAAAATTATTCTGAAGCCGTGCAGCAGTTAGAAGACGCTTTCCTCGATGTCGAAAAGCTGCGCTTCCCCCAACGCTTCGTCAAGGGTTTCGATCAAGCGCCAGCTGGCATGGTGCTGATCCCAGGGGATCGTTATCCACTCGGCCCCCACAATGGCCGCACGGCTGGCTTCCCCCACTCGGTCAAAAAGCGCGTCCAGCGGGTGAAGTCTTTTTACCTCGATCGCACTGAGGTCAGTTGCCAGGCTTACTGGAAGTTCCTGCTCGCTCAACCAAGCGGCTTGCGCCCTCAACACTTGCCGCTGAACTGGCAACTGGATGGCCAAGACCTTCCGGTGATCCCAGAAGGCATGGAAGAAGCTCCAGTGGTTGGGGTCAGCTGGAATTCAGCCTCGGCGTATGCGCGTTGGGCCGGTCGCCGACTTCCCACCGAAATGGAGTGGGAAGCCGCCGCTGCTGGCATGGCTCAGCGTGTTTACCCCAGCGGCGACGCCTTCGATGCACTAGAAATGAATTGCTTGGCCACCCGCATTCGCGGTGTGCGCTCACCGAAGGAGTTCAATCAAGACTTGACCCCTTTGGGTGTGATGTGCATGGGCGGCAATGCCAGCGAGTGGACCGCCGATCTTTTTGTGACTTATACAGACCTGTCTAAGCGCGCCAAGAAGGTCACCAAGCCGAAAGCAAATGTGGAAGCTGTGGTACGCGGCGGCTCTTACCTTTCGTCGGCCGAAGGGTGTCGAAATAACTACCGGCAACTCTACCCGGCGCTCGGCAAGCAGTATCGCCACGTCGGATTCCGTTGCGCCATGGATGTGCCCTAGGCAACCGCGGTGAACGCCAAAGTCCAAGTCGTCCGGGAATTCTCCTGGGCCATGTTTGAATTGCTGCTGGCTTTGCCACGGCAGGTTTTGGCTTTGATGCTGCGCAACAAACGCCTGCGCCAGTTTGAACAGTTGCAGTTCGCTGACTTGCCTTGCGATGCCGCCGAAGGCAATGGGGACGCGGCGAATCATTTGGGTGCCGCCTGCCGTGGCGAAGATGGCAAAACATCGCCTCGGACCAAACCTCCGCACATCATGATTTCCTGCGGCGATGTCAGCGGGGAAGCCCATGCGCTGCGCTTGGTGGAACACCTGCGGGAACGTTATCCAGACCTGCAGATCAGTGGCTTTGGCGGCACCCGTTTGCAGCAGCAAGGCATGGATGTGTGGGAACCCCTCGCCGACCTCAACGTCATGGGCTTCAAAGACGTCTTAGCCCAGCTGCCACTGTTTTTTGGCTGCGTCGCCCGCTTCGCCCGCGAGCTCAGCAAGAACCGCCCCGATGCGGTTGTCCTGGTCGATTACCCCGGCTTGAATCGCCACCTTCTGCGCATTGCCGCCCGCGCAGGCGTGCCCGTAATTGACTTCATTGCCCCGCAACTTTGGGCATGGGCGCCTTGGCGCATTCGCGATTTCCGCAAGGCTGATGAACTGCTGACCATCCTGCCTTTCGAAAAGGATTGGTTTGAGAAACATGGAGCTCAGGCCAGCTACATCGGCCATCCGCTCGGCGACGGCTTGCACCAACTAGCCAACGGGGAAAGTGAGCCACCGCCCGAATGGCAACCAAGCTCAGACCACTGGGTCGGCATCCTGCCAGGCAGCCGCCGTCGGGAAATCGAAGAAAACCTGCCGGTCCTGCTTGCCGCCGCCGCTGAACTCCAGAAGCGCCGCCCTGAGGTCCGCTTCGTCCTGCCCCACCTGCGTAACTCGGTGCGTGAGTCGGTCCAGCAACACCTCGCGAACGCCAGCGTAGACGTGCTCTACGCCCATGGTTGCTTCCACCGCATTCTGCCCCACCTGCGAGCTGCCTGGGTGGCCAGCGGCACTGCTCTGCTTGAGGTGGCCGCCTACAACGTGCCGCCGGTGCTGGTGTACGGCGTCTCGTCGCGCATGGGTGCCTGGCTGAGCGAGCACTGGTTGGCGGTGCCCTGGGTCGGCAGCCTCAACCTATTGGCTGGCGAGGAATTAGCGCCCGAGCATCTAGGCCGCGACCTAGAGCCCATTACCCTTGCCGACGACCTCGAAGCCCGCCTCGACGGCCCCGAACGCAGCCGCATTTTGGCCGAAATTAGCCGTTTACGCCCTGCTTTCGCCGAATCCGGCGCCTGTCGCCGCGGCGCTGAGCGCGTCGCCGCCTATTTGGGTTGATCGCGACGACGCTGTTTGGGTGATCGTGACGACGCTATTTGAGCGGATCACCACGCCATCGGTCCTATCCAGCGGACTCACGTTAAAATGAACCTTAGCGGTCACTCAACCGTTTCTTCATCATGCTGTCAGCTGCAATCGTCTTACCCCTGCTCTGCCCGGCGCCCGCTTGCGCCATGGACGCCACGCCAGTGTCCAGTTTCGCCGTCGCTGCCCTTGCGACAAGTGCGGTGGCATCGCCGCTCGCTCTGGCGCAGGAACCCAGTCTCAAGGACCTGCTCGACTTCCAGCTGGCGACGCTGCGCTTGTCGCAAAAGCCAGATGGGAGTTATGGCAACGGCGCGGTCGACACTGCCAACGCGGTGCTCGCCTTCTCGCTCGGCCCACGCGCCTATCGTTCGGAAGATGGCCCGTTTATTCGCGACGCCATTCAGTACCTGCGCAAAAACGTCAACGGCAACGGCCAGCCCAAGCAAACCGTCCGCAACATGGCCGACGACATGCTGATCGCCGCCGCCCTGGCATCAGCCGACCTCAACGCCAACAGCGACGTCATCCATTCGCTTCACCAATTGCACCAAGTCGACATTGCCGCATGGCAACCTTCGACGGCAGTCCGCAATTGGTCCTCCGCCAAGTCGGTCCAGCATCTCCTTGAACTGCCGCGAAACGCCACCCTGTCGGATCGCGCCGCCGCCTGCGCCCGCGCCGTCTTCGCTTATCAAAAGGAGCAAGCAGATAAAAAGGGACAATTGAAAGCTCCCGAACTCGAGAAGATCTACGAGCAGGGTGTGGACTATTTGATTTCGCAAATCGGACCATCCGGCATGTGGGAGTTCTTCGGTCAACCCGAGCCGGGCATTTCCGCCCTCGCCGCCCGCGCCTTACTCGGAAGTTCGCGCAAAGAAGTGCGCGCCTTGGCGGTGCCGATTCTCGACCAACTGGTGCAGTTGCAAAAAGAAAATGGCGCCATCCACGCGGACCGTTTGCCGGTTTACGTGACGTCGGTGGCAATCGGCGCGTTGTCGGCTGGGAAACGCGAAGCAGACCAAACGGTGATCGACAAAGCAGCCAATTACTTGCGCGCCGTGCAGACCGATGGCGATGAGGGCTACTCCGAATCCGACAAGTTTTACGGCGGCATCGGCTATGGCGGCGACTTGCGCCCGGACCTCAGCAACTTGCAATACGCCCTGCAAGCGTTGAAAGATTCTGGCGCCAAAGAAGACGACCCGGCTTTCCAACGCGCAATCAAGTTCCTGGAACGCAGCCAAAACAATTCCGAAGTCAACACCGCCGAATACAAAGACACTGACGGCAAAGTGGTCGTCAGCGGCGATGATGGCGGTGGCATTTACTACCCGGGCAACTCGCAAGCTGGCTACGAAACCAACGCCGACGGCACCGTCATCGCTCGCTCCTATGGCTCGATGACTTATGCCTTGCTGAAGTGCTACATCTTCGCCGGTTTGGACCTGACTGATAGCCGTGTTGCCAAGGCGATGACCTGGATTGAACGCCACTACACCTTGGAAGTCAATCCCGGTTTTGACACGCTGCGCGATCCACGGGCGTCGATGCAAGGTTTGTATTACTACTACTTGAGCATGGCGCAAGCCCTGCAGGCGTCGGGTAAAAAGATGGTGGTGACACCGGACGGCAAGAAGCACAACTGGCGAGTGGAAATGCAGCACAAAATGGCCGAACTGCAGCGCAAAGATGGCTCGTGGGTCAACCAAGACGCGCCGCGCTGGTGGGAAGGCAATGAGGTCTTGTGCACCGCTTATGCACTCGACGCACTGTTGGCCACACAAGAGACTTCCAACGAGTAGCCTGACGTGCTCAAGCTCGCGCGATCCCCTGACGGGTGCCCCACTTGGCTTTGGCACGCTGCAGGTCGATGCCCACAGATCTTGACCGGCCTCGGCGTGCACAGTCTCGCCGACGCCGCCCGCTGGCTGCAGGCGTTTGATGGTGCGCGTTCGCAGACGGCCAAGCTGGAGACGCACGAAGAAGCCAGCAAAGGGCAGCCGACTGAAGAGGCTGCGGACTGGCCGCTGCTCTTGCCTGGTCGCCCGGGAAAGGCGCTGGCACTAGGCCGCAACTTTGCTGCTCATGCCAAGGAAATGGGCGCAGCGCCGTCGGCGGAAATGGTTTGGTTTTGCAAGCTGCCGGACATCCTGGTTGGCGACGGGGACAACTTCGAAGTCCCGGAATGGTTGCCGGGTCGTGTCGATCCAGAAGCGGAGTTGGTGTTGCTGTTGGCGGCGCCCTTGCGCAACGCAACGGTAGAACAAGCGCAGTCTGCAATCGCCGGTTATTCCTTAGGCAATGACCTGACTGCACGCGGTGTGCAAGGCGAAGATAAAAAGAAGAGTTGGCCGTGGCTGCGCAGCAAAAACGTCGCCACCTTCGGCTCGATTGGACCGGGTTGGTTGCCAGCATCGGCGTTGACTGATTTTGAATCCTTCACTTTGCAAGGCTTGGTCAACGGCGAAGTGCGTCAACAGGCCTCGCTTGCCGACATGCTGTGGCCGCCCGCCCAAGCGCTGGTGGAATTAAGCCGGTGGCTTCCGCTTTACCCCGGCGACGTCGTGTTCCTGGGAACTCCTGCTGGTGTCGGCGCAGTCGAGCCGGGCGATGTTTTGGAAGTGCGCTTGGACGACGTGCTCCAGCTAAGCAATCCGGTGGTCCGCGTTTAACCGCGGCGCTGCCTGATCAGAACCCCAGCAAACGCCCGACCAACATGTCTTGACGTACTGGGCCAAAGCCGCGCGAATCATAAGACACGCTGGCGTGATCGCCGATGGCGTAAAAACATCCGGCTGGCACGCGGGTGGACAAGGAGTAACCTCGCTCCACCGCACCGTTCGGCAGGCTCATTTCCATGCCGTTGACGCGCAATTTTCCGCCGCCAAAGCGGAGTTCGTCACCGGGCAACCCGACCAAGCGCTTGACGAACATTTTGCCGGGTCGAGTGGGAGCGTGAAAAACGACTAACTCTCCGCGGTCGGGCAGATCCCCCGCTTCGAGAACTTGAAAACAGACCAAATCACCCTCGGTCAGCGTCGGCTCCATGCTCGAGCCATGCACCGGCGCGAAACGCAGCGGTTCCAGTAACAACGCAAGCAACAAGCCCAGCCAAAGAACAATCCGACGTTGATGGGCTGGTTGAGTAGGCTGGTGCGCCGAGTGGCTTGGGAACACACTCATCTGTGTTCCTTCGGCGGATTATTGCCCTCGGCTTAAACCGGTAGCTAGGTCGTAGCGTGAATCAAACGGCGCTGCCGTGCCTTACAAAGGCGCTGCTTCGACGCCGTGCAGGACGTCAGGCAGCTGGCCGTGGCGGGCGGTCACAGTCGTGCCGATGCCCCCGCGGAGGTTGAATTCGCCGCGCACTTCCATCCATACCGGATCGGTCGCATCGACCAAATCGGCGAGGATGCGATTGGTGACGTCTTCGTGGAAGTGTCCTTCGTCACGAAAGCTCCACAGATAAAGCTTGTAGGACTTCAACTCGAAGCAGCGCGGCCCCGGTGCGTAGCGCACGCGGATGGTGGCGAAGTCAGGCTGACCGGTGACCGGGCAAACACAGGTGAATTCGCTGGTCACGCTTTCAACCAAATACATCGCACCCGGGCGCGGGTTTTCGAAGCATTCGATTTCCTTTTGCGGAGTGGTCGGCTGGCGTGGGTCGAGCGTGCTCATGGCTGGTGGGTGGGTCGCGAAATGCGGCGGCGGATTTTAGCAGCCTTGCTTGATTTAAGCCGGGCATTGGATTCGAGTGAATGCGAGTTCTAGGGCTCGGTTGTTTGCAGGGCCTGCTCCAGGATCGATAAAGCAAGTGCGGCTTCGGCTGCGCTCCAAATGATTGGCGGTTTGATTTTCAGCACGTTGTGGTCAGGGCCATCCGAGCTGAACAGCAGACCGGCGTTTTTGCAGTGGTCGAGCACGGCAGTCAGGCGTTCGGCATTGGGTTGCGGCGCGTTGGCTGGGTGATTGGACGCGGAAGCTTCGGTTGCCGTGGAAGCTTCGGTTGCCGAGGAAGGTCCGGCTAACGAGGTTGCCTCCACAAGGATGAATTCAGCACCCAGATAGAGACCGGCACCACGGACGTCGCCAATGACCGGGTACTGGTCGGCGAGTTTGCGCAGTCCGCTTTGCAGTTGCTCGCCGATGGCGGTAGCGTTTTTGAGCAGCTGCTCCTTTTCAATCACATCCAATACCGCGATGCCGATCGCACACGACACCGGATTGCCACCGAAGGTATTGAAGTACTCCATACCATTGGCGAAGGCGTCGGCGATTTCAGTGGTGGTGATGACCGCCGCCATTGGATGGCCGTTGCCAATAGGCTTGCCGAGGGTAACGATGTCCGGTTGCGCTCCACCATTTTCCTCGTCGAGTTGATGAGCCCACCAACGACTGCCGACGCGGCCGAAACCGACTTGCACTTCGTCGGCAATGATGACGGCACCAGCGTCGCGCGCGTGTTGGCAAGCGGCAGTCCAATAACCGGCTGGCGGGATGATCTGACCACCACATCCGATGAGTGGTTCAAAGAGGAATGCCGCCGGTTCAAATCCATCAGCCGCTTCGGCGACGTGCTGGGCGTAGAGCTGGGCAATGTCTCCCTCGCCGCTGAGTGGGTCCACAGCTTGATGGTTGGCCGAAAGTGACGGATCGACACGGTATTTGCCGCGGTAGGAATCCGGGCACGGCACGGTGCGCACCCAATCCGGGGGGCCGCCGCCACCGGGACCAGCATGCTTGTAATGACTGATTGCAATCAAATTACCGGTGTTGCCGTGGTAGCCACCTTCCATTGCCAGGACGTTGCGTCGACCAGTGAAGGTGCGGGCTAATCGCAACGCCAATTCATTGGCCTCGCTGCCAGAATTGACGAAAAAGCAAATGTTGAGCGGATCGGGAAACAAGCTGGTCAAACGCTCGGCGTAATGGGCAAGGTGTGGATGCAAATAACGCGTATTGGTGTTGAGTGCGGCGATTTGGCGCTGAGCTGCGGCGACGACTTGCGGGTGGCAATGACCGACGTGGCAGACATTATTGACGCCGTCCAAATAGCCCCGACCTTGCTCATCAAACAGCCAAGCGCCGCGACCTTCGGTAATGGTTAAAGGTTCGATATAAGAAATCGAAAGCGACTTGCCGGTATGAAGTTTTCGCTTTCGCATGATTTCCGTTTGAGTGAGGTCGTCTTGATCGCGACCGCTGGACGGGAAGACGTCGCCGTCAATTTCGTCGGCAGTGGATGCTGAAGAATGGACCGACGCTTGGAGAATGCGCAGCGCTTCGACTGGCGAAAGCGACAGCAACTTTCGCAATCCATCCCAAGCCGGTGACTGATTCACCGTGATGTAGTCATTGCCGCCTTCCAATTCCGCATCGCGCGACGAAATAGTCACGCTAAGCGCCAAACGCATCAGCATCGCCGGATACAAAGCACTCCACTCGGCTTCGGCCAGCGGAATGATGCTGTGGTAACCAGCAACAACATGAGCAACCCGTTGCAACATGACCTGCGGGTCGCTGGCTTCCCCGCCAATGGCCACGTACGCACCCGCGACAGCAACTTCAAAAATGCGCGGGGCGAATACGACGTCGCCGAAATCGAAGATCCCGGTGATTTCGGGCGGCGCCTTGGGTGCGACTAATACGTTGAACTCGTTGGCGTCGTTATGAATCAATTGCTGGGGCAACGCATCGATGTCGCGAAGCACATGGGCGGCGAATGCGGAAGCGGCGGCCAAGGCAACCTTGCGCTGTTCCGCCGTCCACAACTTGGAACCCTGTAAAACCAGCGGCAGCGCGGTGCTTAAGTTCCAGCGCAATGGACGATGCTGAGCTGGGTGCTGGCAACTCACCAATACCCGGTCCATCTGCGCCAACTTTGCCCCCAACTGCCGCCAGGTTTCGCCATCGGCGGCGTGGTGGTGGTCCGCCAACAACTCGCCCGGCAAGTACGACGCCACCCGTGCCCAATGCTTGCGGCCATCTTCGCCGACGACTTCCGCCAACTCGCCAACCTGCTGCGGCGCAATGCCCGGCAGCTCGTCACTCAACCGCTGCATCAAATGCCGCTGCAAGTCCAGCTCCTCGCGCGACTCCGCCTCATTGGCGATCTTCAACACCAAGCGGCTG
>CAZMDZ010000011.1:0-23446 GCA_964565175.1 uncultured Planctomycetales bacterium | reverse complement strand
GTTTTGGCCAGTTTCGATGCTTTTGAGCAGGATGACAGCTTTGGCTCCTCGGTCGCGGTTTATACCCAGCCCAATCCCGTTGGCAAGATCGTGCTGATTGGTGCCCCAGCTTGGGGAGACCTGTTCGGTGGCCACGCGCCGGGCATGATTTCCGGTCGAATTTGGCCATAATTGGCAAAAACGGGGCTGTTCCGCCGAATCGTGTCGGATTCCGTGCCCTTTATTGGCGGATTTGTCTAGAATCTGCGGTTTGATACGACTGTAGGCCGCGCTTCATTTTCCTTTCCGTTGTTTGGACGGGTCGCAGGCTCAGTCAGGAAACAGGAATCTTTCATGGGAGCACGTCTCTACATAGGTAATCTCAGCTGGGACACCACTGAGGAAAACCTCCACGCCGCCTTATCTGAAGGTGGGCGCAACGTCAAGGACTTACACATGGTGATGGACCGGGAAACCGGTCGCCCTCGAGGCTTCGCATTCGCCGAATTCGATACAGACGAAGAAGCACAGGCAGCAATTGAAGCTCTGAATGGAGTGGAACTGGACGGACGTCCGCTCACTGTGAACGAAGCACGCGAACGCCAGCCACGCGCTGGTGGCGGCGGCGGCGGCGGCGGCGGTGGATTCCGCGGCGGCGGCGGCGGTGGTGGATACCGTGGCGGCGGCGGTGGCGGAGGCCATCGTGGCGGCGGCGGCGGACATCGCGGTGGCGGTGGTGGACGCGGAGGCGGACATCGCGGCGGCGGCGGCTACGACGACGATCGTTGGTAAACCCCCCATTTTCGACCGCTGGACCCATCCCAAGATGGGACCCGAAGTGAATCAAAGGCCGCAAGCTAAGGCTTGCGGCCTTTCCTTTTTTGGCTAGATAACCGTTAAAATAAGACCCCCCTGCTTGTCGCAACCATGTCTAATCAACGCAATTACCCAAGGTGTCTGCTATCCACAGCTTCAGGCTTTCTATTCACAATGCTTGTCATTTGTGCTTGGAAGACTTGGCAGCAATATGGCCAGCAAGGTTGGACTGACCTGGGTTATCAGTGGTTGGGCTGGGATTTGTGGAGCCGGGCATGGGAGATCAAAGAAGCCCTCGCTGGCGCCGCTTTGACTTTGGTTTTGGCGCTAACCGGTGAGGTTTTCGCAAAAAATAGTTTCCCGCTGCTGCGCCTGATTCGCTGGGGAAACCATCTTGCAAGTCGCGTTTGGGTAGTAGGCTTGCTGGCCTTTCTCAGTCTTGGAGTGCCGCCGATGATTGCGTCGGCGACCCAGCCAGATGCCCCCGATCGCGCCCCGAACATTCTGTACGTGATGGTCGATACTTGGCGGGCGGATCACGTCGGCTGGTTGGGTTACGAGCGCGACGTTACTCCCGGCTTGGATGAACTGGTGAAGTCGGGCGTGGTTTTCGAAAGAGCGGTATCGCCCGCAGGATGGACCAAGCCCTCGGTGGGCACGCAGTTGACTGGGTTGATCCCGTCTTTTCACCAGGCGGTGAGCCAACCGATTCCGTCGGTGCCGGTGCATGGCACCAAGTTGCCGTACTCGATGCTGACTTGGATGGAGGTGCTGCGCGCCAATGGTTGGGATACCGGCATGTGGTCGAACAACCCCAACATTCTGCCGATCCAGGGCTTTGACCAAGGGGCGGGGTACTTCGTCGATTACGTCAATCACCCTGACCGCGTCGGCTGGACCGAAGATCCCGACGGCATCGACCCGGGCCGCGCCGAACGTATGTTGCCCGAGGTGCGTGATTGGATCGATGGATCCTGGGATCGCGACCGGCCGTTTGCGGCATATGTGCACGTTATGGACCCGCACTACCCTTACGTGGCACCGGCACCCTTCAAGGGCACCTTCGATCAAACAGGGCTAAATGATCTCAACCTCGACGGCATTTACTGCGGCGATTTCATTGAAGGCAAGCGAGATCGGTCGGAGGTCACGCCAGAAAAGTTGGCGCGGATCAACGGCATTTACGACGAAGAGATTCTCTACGTTGACCACTACCTGACGCCTTTCCTTAAGGGTGTGCTCGAGGAGTTTCCGAACACTTACATCGTGCTGGTCAGTGACCACGGCGAGGAGTTCATGGAGCATGGCTATTTCGGCCACGGCCATTCGATTTACGCCGAGTTGGTCAACGTGCCGCTGGTGATTTGGGGCCCAGATTTGGAAGGGCAGCGGGTGCCGTGGCAAGTGCGGTTGATGGATTTGTTCCCGACCCTATTGGATTTTGCCGGAGTCCAAGTTCCCGAGCAGACACCGCTTAGGACCCAAGGTGAAACTTTGCTCGATATGGAAGAGGGTCACCGCTTGGCGCCGATGGATAGTGGCGGCGATGAGCGTCCGCCGTGGCACTGGCGTGGCATGTCGGATGGTGAGTGGAAGATGATTTACCGCCTTGAGGTTGATCCGGCCGACCACGAGACTCATTTGAAAAACGGAATTCCTAGCCTGAACCCAGAATCCGAGGCTGAGGGAGACTATCTGGAGATCTACCGCATCAGCGACGATCCAACCGAGCAGAACAATTTGGTGGATGGCGAAATCAAACGCGCGCGGTCACTGTTGGGGTTGATGAAGCGTAAGGAGTGGTTCAAGGACGCCCAGATGGTCAACAAATTCGGCACCTCGTCTGACCTTGGCGCTAGCTTGCAGGCTCTGGTCGATGCAGGCTATTTGGACCCGTCGGTGCTCGAAGACAAGGAAGATTAGGAGCCGGTTGGGGGAAATGGCACCGGGTTTCCCCGGCATTGCTATACTCGTGTAACGGTTTGTACGCGGCTTCGCGTGCGCCTTGCCACCTACGTCGCGGCTATTCGCGACCTCTCCTCACTCTCCCCGAATGAAATTCATCTGCGTCGTTGCATGCCTGCTATTGAGCACTGTGGCTGGACCTCTTTTTGGCCAGGCGATTTATACAGACCACCAAGTTTTCGAAGTCCCTTCCCACGCCCCGGTTTTGGGCGCGGCAGACCACGTAGTCAATGCGATTAACGATCGCGGCGATATTTTCCTGGCTTGGTCCTCTAGCGTTTACCCCTTTGGCCACCCCGACGCCGAGGTTCGCCGGGTAGAAGGTGCTTTTTTACGCCGCGTCAACGATTTCCGTTGGCGGCTCTGCCCAACGGTGATCTTGGGCGAGACCCTGCCCAGCAATTTACCGGGCGGCGTTTCCGTCTTCCCAAGCGGCGATAATTGCCGCAAGCCCGACGTGGTTTCGGTTGGCAATGATTTTGTCGTGGCATGGCAGCGGCTGGAGCTCGGAAGCTCGCCCGATGGTTACTTGGAGTGCGCCCGGATTGAGGTCTCCCCCGCAGGGGAGCCTGAGGTCCATTTGAGCAATCCGGTCGGCCTTGGTTTCATCTTGGACCATGCGGTAGATCTGCGCAGTGCGGGCGGCATGGTTGATTTGGCCAATGACCGGTTGTCTGGAAGCGACAAGGTGGTCGCGGTTTATGTTTCCCGCACCGACGCTTTGCCAACCAAATCCGGCATGGCTTATGAATTTGAAATGCGAGCCGTGTCCTTTGGCTTTCAGGGGAACAAGATTGGCCCGCATTTGAAGCAGGTCCAAGTGCTTGCTGAGAACATCGCCCTGGATGACTTCCTTCCCGGCGACCCTCGCGGCGGCCGCGTACTGCCCGACGCGGTGTTCGATAAGTTCGGCAACTTGGTTGTTGCTCACGAAGACTTCCGCCTAGCGGTGCGCGGCGCTGGCGTTGATCAGGGCAAAATTGGACTGCGTCGCTATCAAGTTCACCCAAACGGCACCTTCACTTTGCTCAACGATCAGGCGATTGTCGGCAGCAATTCGGAATGGGCAATGCGTCGGCCGAACATGATTCGCACCGGCGACACCAGAGAAATTAACCTGGTCTTCGGCGAACGCATGATCCCAGCCGAAGCGACTGACGCCTACCACTACACCGTCGATTACCCCGACCCAGTTTCCGACGCCATTCTCACCGATCTCCAAGCCACGATGACCCCTGGAGTTGACGAGGACTTGCCGGTGCCGGTGCAAATGAAGCAGTTTCGCGCACTCTTGATCTGTGCCGATCCGCCCCAGGGCAAGCGTCAGATATCGATGCAAACGCCCAGCCAAACCGATTGGACGGATTTCGACGAATTCCTCGGCCTCAACCCGTGGCGCCCGGCGATGGACGTGCTGGCTCACGACCCGAATCTTCCAGGGGGGTCTTTGGCGGTTTTGGCGGTCGAGGGGCGGGAGCCCGTGATGCCCTACTCGAGAGTTTATTGCGAAATTTTTACCCACTAAGGGATTAGGGCGAGGCAAACCTAGCCTTTTCGGGCTAGGATTAAGCAATTGGGAACAAATTGTCGATACAAAGCGTCCTAACAGTCCCATGCCGTGGCGCCCCTTCTATCTTTTCGCGGTGGCATTGTGCCTCCCCTGTCCGGCACTGAGTCAAAGCTCAGTGACCGCGAACCAAGTCGTGGAATTGGCAACCGCTGCGCCCATCGATGGCCAAGCGGACCACGCCGTCGTTGCCGTCAATGACCAGGGCGACGTGCTGGTTACCTGGTCCGCCAGCGTTTACCCGCGCACGCACGCCGAGTCGCTGATGCGGCGAGTCGAAGCGGCATTTTTGCGCCGCACCTCGCTCAATACCTGGGACCTGTACCCGACCGTCACCCTTGGTGAAGCCGAGCCGACTTTGATGCCCGGCGGCGTTTCGATTTATGCCCAAGGCGATCGCTGCCGCAAACCCGATGTGACTGCGGTCGGCAGTGACTTTGTCGTCGGCTGGCAACGAATGGAAGCCAACCACACTCCGAATGGTCGGATTGAGTGTGCTTTCCTTGAAGTGCCTTCGGCCGGCGGCGACATGCTGATCCATACCGGTGATCCAAGTGGCATTGGTTACGTGCTCGACGCGGCCGTGGATTGCAGAATTGCGGGCAGCATGATCGACTTGGCGCATAACCCAGGAACTGGGCCAACTTTGGTGGCGACTTACGCTTCCTATGCTTCGCAGTTCCCACTGGGCGCCGGAAATGCATTCGACTTCGACTTGCGAGTGGTTGCGTTTGACTTCACAACGCCTGGAGTAGCGCCAACTGTGCACACTCCGCAAAGCCTCGACGCCTTGGTTGCCTTCGATGATTTCGACGACGGCGGTGGTCCCGCTGGTGGACGCATTTTGCCCGACGTGGTTTTTGATCAGTTCGGCAATGTTGTTGTGGCCTATGAAGAATTTGAGCGCGGTGAACGCGTCGGCGGTGCGACTCCGAACGCGGGCACGATTCATGTGCAGCGCTTAAGTTTGAGCGGCGGGGCAATGACCTTGCTCAACGCCCAAACTGTTCCGGGCGCGGTTGCGGAAAACGCCCTGCGGCGCCCGAACCTGGCTCACAACGCTGGCAACGACGACATTTCGATTGCCTTTGGGGAACGTGACATCGTCACTCTCGAATCGCATGTCCACCACCAGTCGTTGGAATACAGCGATTCCGTCGCCGACGCGACCATCACCGATTACATGCCGGCGTTGATTCCAGGAATCAATGAAGACGTTCCGCTTCCATTGCAATTCAAAGGTGCGCGCGTGCTTTTGATTGCCGCCGACCCGCCACATGGAATGCGCCGCGTGGGATATCAAATCTCGGCGGTTGGGAGTTGGGAAGTGCTCAACGAATTCACCTCCGTGCAGCCATGGCGTCCGGCGGTCGATGTGTTGGAGGTGGATCTGCAGAATACGAAGCACGGCGTTTTGCCGATCGCGGTGGAAGGTCACCCTGCACCTGGGGCAGAGCTGCGCTGCTTCGTCGAGATCCTGCTACCCTGAGTGGGTGAATGCTAAGCCCTTGATTTTGGGGGCAGCTGCATCGGTGATCTTCGCTTTGTGCGTGACGCCAATCGCTGTCGCGAATTCCCTTCAGGCTCCGAAATCTGATCTATCAGCCGAACAGGAGCCAAGCAAACCTTTCACCGAAGAGGACTTCGACGCCAACGTCCGCCAAGTGCTCGAGCGCGACGCCTTCCCGGTGCTGGACAATCCACCCGTCGTCGGCGCGATGGATGTGAAGAAGCAGATCAGTGCCAGCGATCCCGTGGGCGAAGCTCCGATTACGGTGTCGTGGTGACCGCTTTGCCAAACGGCTATCGTGTATAGCCGCAAGATTGGGCAAGATGTTTTGAGCTTCGGCCACCAAGGCGCTTTGTATCGCAAATCCTTTGTCATGTATGACCGCCAGTCCGAGTCCCTGTGGGTACATGTCAGCGGCCAAGCGATTAAGGGGCCGCGTAAAGGTCAGCAACTCGATTTCATTCCCAGCGAGATTATGCCGTGGGGGGATTGGGTGAAGCGCCATCCGATGACGTCGGCATTGGTGGGGGAAAAAGCGACTGGCTTTATGGGCACTTACCAATTCAAAGATAGCGTTGGCAAATTCGGCTTATCCGTCGGCCAAGGCCGCGAGGTTGTGCTCATTCGTTATGGCATGCTGCCGATGGTGCCAGTCATGCACCTTGAGGTCGGCGGCGAATCGGTGGTCGTTGCTTATGACCTCCAAGTGAAAAGAGCAGGAGCTTATTCGCGCAAATTGGATGGCGAAGTGCTGACCTTTGAAGTCGTGAACATGACCACCGACGACGGCAGCGGGGAAAATGGAAAAATGGGTCAGCCCCTCGATCTTATGCGTGATAGCCAAAGCGGAAGTTTGTGGCTAAGGCTCACTGGCGAGTGCGTCATAGGTGAAAAGAAGGGCAAGCAATTGACGCCAGTGCCAGCAACGCCATGGTTGATCGACCGTTGGCGCGGGTTTTTCCCCGATGGCAAAGTGCTGTGGCTGACCGACTAACTGTTGTCGGCGCGGATGATGCTGACTGGACAGTCCTCAACCGCAGTTTCAACGTCTAATCGATCGATCTCCGGCACTTCGACTGCGCGCATGACACCCTCGTCGGCGGCGTTGACTAACACTGCCATGCCGTCGTCGTCCATTTCGAAAATGTGCGGCACGATCTCGGCGCAGGCGCAACAGCCGATGCATTCGGCGGCTTTATGGCGGACGACAAAATGTGCTGGCTTGGGCATGGACGGGGTTGCGTCGGTAGGTACTTAAACTTTGGCCGCGACTGGAGTCATGCGGTAAACGTAATCCCCGCGCCGGGCACCGCCGTCGTGCTTCAAAGTAAAGCCACTCCCCTTCGGCACCGTGGTCACACTTTGACTTTCGTCGCCAGTGAGTTGGTAGATCTCCTTGACCACACCTTCGACCGCGCCGGTCGAGCTGCCGATAATCACGTATTCATCGTCGACTGAAAAATCGATCGCACTGGATTTGACGTGGACCACGCCAGCTTTCTGAAAGAAGTTGTCGACACGGCCAACCATGTCCTTACGCCGCGTCGCCTTGTTGCCGCCATGCTGCGACCATCCTTGCTTTTGCCCAAGGTAGTAACCCGATGAAAAACCACGGTTGTAAACTTTCTCCAACTCGGGCACCATCGCTTCTGCCATCTCGCGAGTGAAGCTGCCATCTTTCACCGCATCCAACGCCCGCCGATAAGCCGACGTCACCGCTGCCACGTATTCGGGCGCACGTCCGCGACCTTCGATTTTGAACACCTGCACTCCGGCGTCGACCATTTGATCGACGAAACCAATGGTGAGAATGTCGTTGGGTGACATCACCAAGTTATTGTCGATCAACAACTCTTGACCACTTTCCGCATCTTTAACGATGTATTCTTTGCGGCAATTTTGCTCGCACGCGCCGCGGTTGGCCGAGGCGTTGGAGGTATATAGCGACATGCTGCACCGCCCGGAAACGGCGATGCACAATGCCCCGTGGGCGAAAGCTTCCAGCTCAATCAACTCGCCACCTTTGCCGCGAATATCTTGCTGGTGGATCGCCTTGTGCACGGTGTCGATCATTTTCAGGCTTAACTCACGCGCCAACACAATGCGGCTGCAATAAGGAGCGTAAAAACGAATCGACTGCGAGTTGGAAATCGACAACTGGGTCGACAAGTGCACATCCAATCCCATTTCATTGGCCATGCTGACCGCCGCCATATCCGACAAAATCACCGCGTCGACTTTGTGTTCGACCGCTTCCTCGAGCATGCTGCGGCACAAGCGCAGGTCGTGCTCATAAAGCAGCGTATTCAACGCCAAGTTGGTCTTGACGCCAGCCTCGCGGCAAATGCGGGTAATTTCGGCTAAGTCGTTCGGCCCAAAACTGCGCCGTGCCCGCGCTCGCATGTTGAGCTGTGAAAGACCAAAATAAACCGCGTCGGCGCCGTTGTCGATGGCGGCATGCAGCGACGGGTAGCAGCCGGCTGGGGCTAAAAGCTCCAGCACCGGTGGATCTTGAGCTGATCCATTTTCGACGGTTCCTTCAGGCGACGACATCCCCAAATTGTACTAGTGAATCTCAAAAATGCGGGTGCCGATCAATAAGAACAGTGCGGTGATGGTCAGCGCGCCGACGAGATTGAGCACAAAGCCAACTCGCGCCATTTCAGGGATGCGGACCCGGTTGCTGCCGAAAATGATTGCGTTGGGCGGCGTGGCGACGGGCATCATGAAGGCGCAAGACGCGCTGAGCGTGGCCGGCACCATCAACATCAGCGGGTGAAGTTCCGCGGCGACGGCGACCGAAGCCAGGATTGGCAGGATCATTTCGGTGGTCGCGGTGTTCGAGGTGAGTTCGGTTAGGAAAGTCAGCGAGAGGCAGATGACGAGAATCAGGATGACTGGCGAAACTCCGGCCAAGCCCGAGAACTGAGTCCCGATGTAATCCGCCAATCCGGTTTCTTGAAAGCCGAAGGCGAGGGCAAAACCGCCGCCGAACAGCAAGACGATATTCCACGGCAGTCGCGGGATGATGTCGGGGCCAGCGAGGGTTGGGGAATCGGCGTCGGCCGAGCGGTTGGGGATCAAAAACAACAGCGACGCCATCAAAATCGCCACGGTGCCGTCGTCCAGTAAATCGGGATGGGGGAGTAGTCCCGACCAACCGGGAATGGTCAAGCTGCCGACGGCAAGGGGCACTCGAAATACCCACAGCACTGCGGTCATCGTGAAGACTGCAAGCACCGCCTTTTCTTCAAAGCCGATGCGGCCAAGATCGCGAACCTGTTTGCTCACCACGTTTGGATCGATGGTGATGTGCGACGGCGTGCGAAAGAAAACCTTGGTGATCAGCAGCCAGGCTGTCGTCAGCAGCACGAGGGAGATTGGCAGGCCCAGGAGCATCCATTGGCCAAACGAAATCGATGGTGCATCGGGGAAGGTGATTTGATAAATCCGGACAAAGGAAAGGTTAGGTGGTGTGCCGACTAAAGTGACCAAGCCGCCGACCGAGCAGGCGTAGCCAATGGCGATCATCACGCCGACCGAAAAAGAGTGCGTTTCTTTTTCGCCGAAGGTTTTTTCCAGCTCCATAATGATGGCGAGGCCGATCGGCACCATCATGATTGCGGTGGCTGTGTTGGAGATCCACATCGATAAAAACGCAGCAGCCACCATGAAGCCAAGCGTGATGCGCGCTGGCCCGCCGCCTACTTTTTGAATGATCTTCAGCGCAATTCGGCGATGCAAGCCCCAACGCTCCATGGTTAAAGCGATCAAAAAGCCGCCCAAAAACAAAACGATGGTGCTGTTGAAATAGATCGGTGCGGTTTCGCCGCCTTTGGCGATGCCGAGCAGCGGGTAAAGCACCAGCGGCAACAGCGCGGTTGCGAATAAAGGAATGGCTTCGGTAATCCACCACGTCGCCATCAAAATTGCGACGGCGGCCATGCGCGTCGCGGCGGAATTCCCTGGTTGCAGGTCGAGGAAACTAACGACCAGAAACAGCACCGGTCCCAACCATAGTCCTATACGTTGGGATGGGCTTTTGGGTGCAGCCATGACTGAGATGTTAGTCTAGCTAGGTGAGAAATCTCCCCCGAAAATTCCTCCTGCTCGCGGCGGCGGTGGTCCTGTCCACGCCGTTGTCCGCTCAACAACTGAATCTGAAGCACAGCATTTGCTTTGGTGACAGCCTGACCCACAACGACATTTTGGGTTTGGTCAATTTCCTGCCGCAAGACATGTACGGCATGGACCCCTTCGAAGCGATGTGGGAAAAGGGCAAGCCGAACAACGCCACCCTGAATCGTTACGCCATCGCCGGTTCACGATCCCAACACTTGTGGGCGCAAATCACCACTTACGAACTGGCGGAACTGTTTGGCCTAGCGCCGTCGGGAACTTGCTTTAACGTGGAAATCGGCGGCAATGATTTCTTTTCCAACGACTTTATTCTTGGTGCAAACCCCCCGGGTACAAATGCCAAAGCCGACGCCGTGGTAGATGATCTTTTAGATCGCATTCACAACACCGTGACCTACCTGGGCCTGCGCCGACTGAATGCCGAAATCATTCTGTGGACGGTTCCGGACATCACGCTCACCCCGAGCCGTTGCAGCAAAAAGCGAACATTCGCGCCCATATGCAGCGCGCTAACCGGCGGATCATGCAGTACAACAATCACGCGCGGGTGGCGGTGCTGGACTTTTACTCGCTACACCACATGGTCGTGGCCCAACCGCCGGTATTGAACGGCACAACCATTCAAGGCCCGCCGGTACACGGTCAATACGCCTTCCTTCACGCCGACGACGTCCACCCAACTGCAGTTGGCAACGGTTACATCGCCAACGCCTTAGCTTCGGTCGTCAACCGCGAGTTCAACGCCAACGTGCCGATGTACTCCGACGCGGAGTTGGCTGCGCTCGCCCACTTATAAAGCGAGTTCAAACTGGGATCGATTTCAACGGCAGCGTTGAGGTCGATCCCTATTTTGTTGGTGGCGCAAAATGCCATTTTTGATCGTCGAAGTTGTATTCGAAAGTATGTGCTGTTTCAGCTGGCGGGATGAGGTCGACAAATTGATCTACCTGCCAGGGAAGAACCATGAGTAAGCCAGCGATGATGAGGGCTAAGAGATCGAAGGTTCGACGTGCCTTGCGAACCTGGCGCTCAATCCTTGGACGGCGAAATTCTGCAATGACTTGGGCAAGCATCCACAGCCCAAGCATCGACGTCAGCCATTTCAGTACCTGGCCGATTTTGACGAATGCCATTACTCCTTCTTCTGACCCATGCCAGTGTGGCCAAGTCAAAGGGAAGCCGATCGCCATATTTCCCATGGAGTACAAAAGGCAAATGAGGTAGCCCGCAACGATCACAGTGATCGCTGGCAAACTAAGCGGCAACGGTGATCCTTCCCCACGGGCTTGGCGTCGCAGCTTTCTTTTGATGCGTCGCTTTCGTTGGATGAGACGAATAGTGGGGGAAGTCATTTCTATTTAATTTGGAAAGGATGAAATGGGGTTTCATAAATCGGAATTGAGGGCTGCAAACTCCGCCATGGAACATGTTCCGGGATCACCCGCGTCGGTAGAATTTGGGCGTGAAGAAGATCGCCTTTGTCTACGACTTCGACGGCACTTTGGCCGAAGGGAACATCCAAGAGCATTCGCTGTTAGGAGCGCTTGGCTATGACCCGGAACCCTTTTGGGACAAGGTCGAAGAGATGGCCAAACAAGAAGACGCGGATGAAATTCTTGTTTATCTGCAACAAATGATCGAGGCGGCGCGTCAGGCGGGCACACCGTTGACGCGTGAAATGCTGGCGAAGCATGGCGGCGGCATTCAGTTGTTTCCTGGGGTAGAGGAGTGGTTCACACGCATCAACCGCTACGCGCGTGAAGAGTGCCAACTGGAACCGCAACATTTCATCATTTCGTCCGGCAACTTGGAGATGATTGAAGGCACAAGTATCGCGCATGAGTTCACGCGGATTTTTGCATGCAAGTTTTTGTTCGATAATGAGGGTCACGCCAGTTGGCCGGGCGTCGGCGTGAACTACACGACCAAGACCCAATACTTGTTCCGCATCAATAAAGGCATTCACAATTTCCACGACAGCAAAGCGCTGAACAAGTGGAAAGACGAAACCGATCGTCCGGTGCCGTTCGACCGCATGATTTTCTTCGGCGACGGAGACACCGACATCCCGGCGATGAAGTTGGTCAAACTGCAAGGCGGCTATTCCATCGCAGTCTTCGACAACAAGCTCTGGGCCGACGCCCCGTGTCAGGAAAAGATCCATAAGTTGATCAGCGAGGACCGCGTCAGCTACGTCGCCCCAGGCAATTACGAGCGCGCGAGTTTGCTTGACGTCACCGTGAAAGGTTTGCTGATGCGAATGAGCCGGGAACAGTAGCTTGGCGCAGTTTTCATTCGGGAGCAAGGTCGGCCAGCATTACTTCTAACCAATGGCAAAAACTGTCCGCGATCCGCATCGGTATTTGCTTAGGACCTTCCTCGTGGGACCAATACACTACAGCCGGTTCATTCCCTGTTTTTGTATCTAAGCAATAATGGTTTCCACTTCCGTCATTATGAAATGGAAGCAAGCAAGATGCTAGGGGCGGGACCATCTCTTCTCGCTCACTTATTGTGATATTGACCAGGTCGAGATTAGAAGGCCCCCCTAAACCGTAGAGCTCTATGTGGGCAAACCCCCCGTAACCAAAGGTTGTAAGAAACTGGCGATAGCCACCGCGTATGGAGATGCCAAGTTCCCGCTCAGCCCCAGCGATTCTTTTTTCAGAAACACCACTACCTACATCTTGATCTTTGCGTTTCCGAATCGATGCTGCCAACTCTTCAAAGCGAACCATGCACATTGGTTAGTTGGATTGTGCAAGCCACGCTTCCGCAATCTGAATCGCATTCGTCGCCGCACCCTTGCGCAAATTATCACCGGCTTGCCACAACATTAACTCGCGCGGGTCGTCGGGGTTGATGCGCAGGCGGCCGATGAAGACGTCATCTACACCGGCGGCGTTGTCGGGAATCGGGTAGATGTTTTGGGAGGGGTCGTCCATCAGCACCGATCCGGGATGATTAGCAATGGCGTCGTGAATGGAAGATATGGTGAGTTCTTTTTCACAGCGCAGCAAGATCGATGCGCAGTGACCGACTTCGACTGGCACGCGTACACAAGTGGCGGCGACGTCGAAGTTGGGCAAGTCCATGATCTTGCGTGATTCATGGACTAACTTCAGTTCTTCATCGGTCCAGTCGTCGACAAAAGATCCACATTGCGGCACGACGTTGTTGTGCAACTTGCGCGGGAAAATGGAACTTGGTGTGGTGGAGGTTTGAGCGCCAGAAAGGTCGACGCCAATCGCGTCGGCATCGGCGCGGACTTGGGTGCGTAACTCGGTCAAGCCGGGTTCACCTGAACCACTAGCCGCCTGCATGGTGGTCACCACCATCGATTGCAAACCCGCGATTTGATGGACCGGCCAAATCGCTAGCAGCACGCCTATGGTTGAGCAGTTTGGACTGGCAATGATCGACGGCTCGCTCGGAATGACGCTGGCGTTGATCTCCGGCACCACCAGTGGCACCGCCGGGTCCATGCGCCAGGTCGATGACTTATCAATCACCGTCGCGCCGCGCTTCACCGCTTCGGGCGCGAGGGTTTTGGACAGGGCGCCAGTAGCGGCAAAAAACACCAAATCCAATCCTTCAAACGCCTCGGGGGTGGCTTCGCGAACCACCACATCAGTTCCGCGGAATTGCACGGTTTTGCCGGCCGAACGAGCGCTGGCCAGCGGCACCAATTCCGCGACCGGGAAATCGCGCTGTTCCATCAAGCGCAGCAAAGTTTCGCCGACCACACCAGTTGCGCCGACCACGGCTAAGCGAGGAGCCTTCATATTGCCGAAAGTAACCAGGCTGGCGGGTGGGCACAAGGATGGCCTCGCCCAAACCGCGATGTCGGCACATTCCCCACCGCCAGCAACCTCCACGTCGGCACATTCCCCACTGCCGGCAACCTCTGCGTCGGCACTTTCTCCGCGGCCAGCGACAACTGATGTCCTACAATTCCAACATGACCGGCGACCGGGAAGCTCCCTCAAATTGGGTCGTACATAAGTTTGGCGGCACTAGCTTGGCCGACGCGGACCATTACATCCGCGTGCACCAGTTGCTGCAGGACCGCGGCGAGAGCCATCAAGCGGTGGTGGTTTCGGCGATGGCGACGATCACCGACCAGCTGCTGGGTTTGGTCGATTTGGCCGCCCAAAACCAGCCGGTCGCCGACAAGCTGGACGAACTGCACCGAATTCAGCGCGCCGCTGGCAAAACGCTCGGCGACGACGCGCTGCTGGAGCAGCTCGATTCCGATATTTCCGACATCGCAGACATCCTGCACTCCACCAGCCTGATCGGCCACGCTGGGCAGCTCGTGCTGGACCGAATTTCCGGCTACGGCGAGCTTTGGTCGGCCCGCCAACTCGCCGCCTATCTGCAAAAGCAGGGCGTCCCCGCGCGTTTTATCGACGCCCGCGAGTTCATCACCACCGAAGTCGGTGAAATGGGGCCGAGCATTCATTGGAAGACGTCGGCGTTGCGCTTTGACGAGATGTTGAAGCAGGCCGAAGTCACTAAAGACGGCAGTGGCGAGGGGACCACTCTGGTGGTCACCGGTTTCATTGCTCGCGATCCCCAAGGCCACACCGCCACGCTCGGCCGCAACGGCAGCGATTATTCGGCGTCGATTGTGGGGCGGCTGCTGAATGGGCAGTCGATCAACATTTGGACCGATGTCGACGGCGTCATGAGCGCCGATCCGCGGCTGGTGCCCAACGCCCAGGTGCTGGAATCGCTGTCCTTTGACGAAGCGCTTGAACTGGCCTACTTCGGCGCCAGCGTGCTGCACCCGCTGACGATGATGCCGGCGATCCAAGCGCAGATTCCGGTTTACATCCGCAACACCTTCAACGCCGACGCCACGCCCACCTGCATCGGCCCGTCGTCGACCGAAGACTTCGCCATCAAGGGCATCAGCGCAACATCCGGTTTGGCGCTGATCAACCTCGAAGGCAGCGGCATGATCGGGGTGCCCGGCACCGCGCGGCGGGTTTTTGGCGCAATCAAACGCCAGGGAATTTCGGTGGTGATGATTTCGCAAGCCAACTCGGAGCACTCGATCTGCTTCGTCGTTCGCCAAGTCGACACCGATGCCACCGAAGCTGCGCTGAAGGAAGAATTCTCACGCGAACTGCACGATGGCATGGTGCAAAACATCGCCATCAACGCCAACTGCAGCATTTTGGCAGTGGTCGGCGATGCGATGGTGGGGCTGGTCGGTGTGGCCGCACTTTTCGTCACCGCCTTGGCCGGGGCTGGCATTAGCATTCGCGCTATTGCTCAGGGTTCGTCGGAACGCAATATTTCGACGGTGATCGATACTTTGGAAGTGCAGCGGGCGGTCCGCGCGGTGCATGCGGCGTTTTACTTGTCGCCGCAAACGCTCTCCATTGGCTTGGTCGGTGCCGGCAAGGTTGGCGCCGAATTCCTTAGCCAGTTGAGCAAGGAGCAGCAGCGGTTGAAGGACGAAGCCAATATCGATCTGCGGGTGCGGGCGATTGCTACCTCCAAGACGATGTTGTTGAGTGAGCACAGCATTGACTTGCGCACTTGGCGCGATCAACTCGACGCTCACGGCGGGGTTTTGGATTTGGCGGCGCTGCAGTCGCACATCAAAGCCGAGCACATGCCGCATGCGGCGTTGATTGATTGCACCGCAAGTGAAGACGTCGGCAAGTTGCATGCGGATTGGCTGCGGAGCGGCATTCACGTGATGACCGCCAATAAGTTGGCCAACGCGGCCGAGCTGGAATACCACCAGCAGATTCGTGACAGCGCTCAGGCCGGAACCGCGCGTTACTTTTACGAGGCCACGGTGGGCGCCGGGTTGCCGGTGATCAAGGTGCTGGAAGATCTGCGCCAAACTGGCGACCACGTGCACAGCATTGAAGGCGTGTTTTCGGGCACATTGGCGTACTTGTTTAACAGCTATGACGGCAGCAAGTCGTTTTCCGAGTTAGTACACAAAGCTTGGAAAATGGGCTACACCGAGCCTGATCCGCGCGAAGATTTGAGCGGCAATGACGTCGCTCGCAAGCTGGTAATTTTGGCCCGTGACATGGGCATGGAAATCAGTGTCGACGACATTCAATTGGAAGGTCTGATGTCGGACGAAGTGCGCGACCTGCCCGACGTTGCGGACATGGACGCCATGTTCGCGGCGATGGCGCATAGCGATGAGCAAATGGCGGCCCGGCTGCAAGCCGCTAAGGATCGCGGTTGCGTGCTGCGTTTCATTGGCAAGCTGGATGAAAGCGGCAAGGCATTCGTCGGCTTGAGTGAACTGCCTGCGGAGCATTCCTTCGCCCACACCAATTTGACCGACAACGTGATCCAGTTCACCACCGACCGCTACCTAGACAACCCGCTGGTCGTTCAAGGGCCGGGCGCTGGCACGGTGGTGACCGCCGCCGGTGTCTTCGCCGATCTGCTCCGCTTGTGCGGGGATCTTGGTGCTCATGTTTGACCCCTTAAAAAAAACAGCGACGGCTTTTGCTCCCGCAAGCGTCGGCAATGTGGCGGTGGGTTTTGACCTGCTCGGCCATGCACTGCCCGAAGCTGGCGATACGGTGACCGTGACGCGCTGTGAAAAACTGGGCGTGCAGGTGGTGGAGGTCAGCGGTTTGGTGACCGATCTGCCGAGTGACGCGAACAAAAATACGGCCAGTGCCGCGGTGCTGGTGATGATGGATCGATTGGGCTTGTCGAACGACTCTGGCGCGGGTGGTCAGACAAAATCCGACGGCGACCTTGGCGTCGAGTTGCGCATTCAAAAGGGAATTCCATTGGCCTCGGGCATGGGCGGATCGGCCGCATCCGCCGTTGCCGCGGTGGTGGCGTTGAACGGTTTGCTCAAAGACCCGATGCCCATTTTGGAGCTTTACCCCTTTGCTTTAGCCGGCGAAGTGGTGGCCAGTGGAGGTGAACTGGATACCCACGGCCGGATCAAAAAGGGTGCGGCTCACGGCGATAACGTCGCCGCTTCGCTGCTCGGCGGACTGACTTTGTGCCACCCGGATCCGCAGCGCTTGCCGTTGCGCCTGCCGGTGCCGGGTTCGCTGCAATGCGTGCTGGTTCACCCGGATTTAGAAATCAAAACCGCCGACGCCCGCGCCATCCTGCCCAAGGAAGTGCCGCTGAGAACCGCCGTCGGTCAAAGCGGCAATTTGGCCTGGCTGCTAGCGGGTTGCCAGAGCGGTCGCACCGATTGGATTCGCGGTGCATTGGAAGACATCTTGGTCGAGCCGCACCGCAAAGCGTTGATTCCGGGGTTTGAACAAGCTCAGAGTCTTGCGATGAAACGTGGGGCGCTAGGTTGCTCGATTTCCGGTGCAGGTCCAAGTGTGTTCGCTTGGTTTGAAATCACCGGCGACGCAGCCAACGACGGCCAATCCACTAGCGATGTAGGTACAACCGCCCCCGACCTGCAAGCCATCGCCAAGGAAATCGTCGACGTTTTTGCCGACCACAACCTCAACGCCACCTCGATGGTCGGTCCGGTAGACTGCCCAGGCGCACGTTTGATTGAATCATGACCGCGATGCAATTCCTCAGTACGCGCCGCGAATCGCCGGCTGTCGGCTTGGTGCAAGCCATCACCGATGGGCTCGCCCCCGATGGCGGACTTTACATCCCGGAGCACTTCCCCAAGTTCACGCCGAACTGCTTCGACCGCCGCGAAACCGTGGCCGAGGTCGGCGTGCATTTGCTGGAGCCGTTTTTTGCCGGTACCGAGCTGGAAGATTCGCTGTCTGCAATCTGCAAGCACGCGTTTGGCTTCCCCATTCCCACCGTCGCTACGGCCGACCCGCAGGTGCGGATCTTGGAATTGTTCCATGGACCGACCGCCGCCTTCAAAGACGTCGGTGCGCGCTTTTTGGCGAGTTGCTTGGAATACGCAAAGCGACCGGATGAGCAGCCATTGACGGTTTTGGTTGCCACTTCCGGCGATACCGGAGGCGCGGTTGCGGGTGCGTTTGAAGACTACCCATCGACCAAGGTCTGCATTCTTTACCCGGCGGGCATGGTCAGCGCGCGGCAGGAGCATCAGCTTTGTTGTTGGCCGCCGCACATACGCAGCTTCCGCGTGGCGGGGGACTTTGACGCTTGCCAGAGGATTGTGAAGGAAGCTTTTGTCGCTCCAAAGATCAATCAGCGGTTGAATTTGACGTCGGCGAATTCGATCAGCATTGCGCGCTTGCTGCCGCAGATGGTTTATTACGCCGCCAGCAGTTTGCAGTACTGGCGCGAAACGGGTGAGCGGGCGCACTACATCATTCCGGCGGGCAACCTTGGCAACTCGCTGGCGGCTGTGTGGGCGCGGCACATTGGATTGCCGATTGGTCACATCGCGCTGGCCACCAACGCAAACCCGGTGCTGTCGACTTACTTCCAAGCGGGCCACTGGCAACCACAGCCAACCATCGCGACCTTGGCGTCGGCGATGGACGTCGGCAATCCGAGTAACGTTGAGCGTTTGTTCGACCTCTATCCACATGCCAACCGTGGCGACTCCGAGTTGAGCGCGCACAAGGTGACGGACGCGCAAATCCGCGACTCGATCGTCGACGCGTGGAACCGGTTGCAACGAGAACTTTGCCCGCACACGGCGACGGCATGGCAGGTGCGCCGGTTGATGGATCAAGACCAACCCGACCGCAATTGGATTTTGGTTGCCACCGCCCACCCGGCCAAGTTTGAGCAAATCGTCGAGCCGCTGGTCGGCCACAATCTCAGCGTGCCACCCGCTTTGGCTGAATTATTGGAGCGCCCCGTCGCCCGCACCGACGTCGAACCTACGTTGGCGGGCTTTCAAGAGGCGTTGTTTACGCAGCAGTAGAATCGCTCCATGCAGCGCATCTTCTTGAGTTCCGTCCAGCGCGAATTCGCTGATGAGCGCGCTGGGATTCGCGATTTTATTCACGGTGACGCCCTGCTCCGACGGTTCTTCGAAATGGCAGACGGTTTCGTCGTGCGCGTTTTTCGGCCAGAGCGTTTGCAATCCTCGAAGCCGATGGCGTCAGGCTCAGGCACCAAGTTGGCACTAAGTCGGCACCAAGTCTTGATCCTGCGCAAGTGCCTGCAAGCAAGTCCCCTTACGGATTTGTTGGGGATTACAGAAAGGTCTGACCGCACTAAGTTCAGGAACCAAGTGCTTAAGCCGATGCTCACTTCGGGGCTAGTCAAAATGACCCTTCCGGGCAAACCAACCAGCAGTAATCAAAAGTACTTGACTACAGAATTGGGTGAGCAGGCGTTGGCCCAATGGAGCGAACCTGGAGACCGGGAATGAGTTCTCAACCTTCCAAGCCCAGCCGGCTTCGGTTCCTGCTAGTTGCAACTTATGCGTGGCTGGTTGTGGCCTTCGTTGGCGTGATCACCATATTTGGTATCTACAGCCCGATGACGCCATCAGAGTTTCAGGAGTTTGCAATGGAGAATTGCGGTCGAATGATGCTTACCGGGATTTGGATCATGCTGGGCGGTGTGGCGGTGTCCTTTATGGTTCGAGAATTGCGCAACTCTTTACGTCGCAAGCCTTTTTAAATACTGGCCGGGAAAGCGTATTGCGCCCCAGGTTTTAAGGGGTTATCGGTTGATTGCAACGCAGGAGAGGGTGTCTACCCTGCAGGGTCTGCAAGGTGGACCCCGTCTGAAAGGACTTCATCCCTCCCGCTCAAACGCCAGACTTACACCAAAATGAGTGTCAACACCAAGCACCTGATCCTCGCCACGGTAGGCGCGGTCATCTTGGGTTCCTCCGCTTTTGCGCAGCAGAATGAAGCCGTCATTACTGCTCCTAAAGCGAGCCCAGCAGACTGTGTTCAGTGCCATGAGGATGAATCCCCGGGTATCGTCGATCATTGGCGAAACTCGACCCACGCTTCTCAAGACGTCTCTTGTATCGACTGCCACGCGGCAGATCCAAAAGACGCTGATGGCTGGATGCACGAAGGCAACTTGATTGCCACAGTCGTGTCGCCGCGTGACTGCGCCGAGTGCCACGAAGACGAGGCTGATGAATTTCTTCACAGCCACCACGCAAAAGCAGCCCGCATTTTGCACTCCCTGGACAACCGCCTCGCCGAAGTCGCCGAGGGTAACCGGATTCCGTTTAACCCGCACGGCATCACCCCTGGCCGTGAAGATTTTGGCATGGTCAATGGTTTGGCCTCCGCCGCATCGGGTTGCTGGCAGTGCCACGGTTCCAAGGTTGCCTTTGAAGGTATCGACGGCACTTTGGTGAACGTCGACAACTTGAAGCCGGATGCAGATGGTCACCCGACCAACGCAGCTGCTGTCGCCAACATTAAGCGCGACTCCGCAGGCAAGCCGATTTTCAATCACAGCACCTGGCCGAACACCGGTATTGGTCGGAAGAACATGGACGGCACCGATGGCTCATGCACCGCATGCCACAGCCGCCACGACTTCTCGCCTCGCCGTGCACGTCAGCCGGAAAACTGTGGCAAGTGCCACCTCGGTCCTGACCACCCACAGAAGGAAGTTTACGAAGAGTCCAAGCACGGTATCGCTTATCGCGATATGAAGGACAAGCTGAACTTGGATTCGCCTGAGTGGATCTTGGGTGTCGACTACAACGCTGCTCCGACTTGCGCTTCTTGCCACATGTCGGGTAACAAGAACAACGATGGCATCATCACTCACGACCCAGGCCGTCGCATCTCTTGGAACAACCGTCCACCAGCATCGATCGTCATGGACACCGTAGATGGCGCCGTCATCAAGGAGTCTGATCCGGTCAAGCGCCGCGAGATCATCGAGAAGGCTGGCGATCTGTTCGATCCATGGGAAGCCAAGCGTGATCGCATGAAGACTGCATGCGTCAACTGCCACTCGCCGAGTTACGTTGACGGTTTCTACGCTCAGTACGATGACTTCATTGACAACTACAACCAGAAGTTCGCCAAGCCGGGCTTGAAGTTGATGGCTGCACTGAAGACCACCAAGGTGCGTACCGGCCCAATGTTCGATGAAGAAATCGAATGGGTTTGGTTCTACCTGTGGCACCATGAAGGTCGTCGCGGTCGTCACGGTGCATCGATGATGGCACCTGACTACTCGCACTGGCACGGCATGTACGAAGTCGCCGAGCGCTTCTACCTGGAACTGCTGCCGATCGCTTTGGAAATGGCTGAAGAAGCCGAACACCATGGCAACAAGGAAGGCGCCGACGCCATCCGCAAGTTGGTCGCCGAAATCAAGGCCCGCCCCGAGCACCAGTGGGTGGACGTTGAGAAGAACAAGATGGCGGAAGGCCAGAAGTTCGAATTCGATAAGTAAATCGATTCTTAAGTAACGCAGCCTCGTCCCGGCACTGCAGCCGGGGCGGGGTTTTTTTGTGGTGGAATCGAAGGAGAGGCTAGAGTGGACTTCCCTGTCACTCCCCTCAACTTCATGAACACTCTTCCCCAACTCTCAGTGGCCGCGCTATGCATAGGCCTTTTCTCTACTTCTTTACTTGCTCAAACCGGCGGTCCTGGTGATCGCGGTGGACGTGCCACTTTAGGCACCAAAATCTTCGGTGAGAGTCAGTGGCGCATTTCCGAATGCCGCAACGCCGGTGATTTAGACGGCGACAGTTGCGACGACATTTTGGTCGGCACCCCGCGCTCTTCACCCGATGGTCACGTCGATGTTTATAGCGGTGCAACCATGACCATCCTGCGTTCGCATATAGGTGTGGATGCTAGCGACGACTTTGCGCGCGCTTATGGCCGACTGAGCGATTGGAATGGTGACGGTGTGAATGAATACTTCATCACCGCGCCGGCCACCGACGGATTCTTGTCCAAGGTGGACGATAACGTCGGCGTGCTAACCATCTACGACGGCGCGACTGGTGCTGTCATCCGTGTCATTGGCGGCGATAGCGTCAACGGCTACTTCGGCGCTAATGCTTTTGGCGAAACCGACTTCAACGGCGACGGCATTTCCGATCTGGCCGTGATGTCCGAATGCACAGGTTCAACCGGTGCTTCCACTGAAATCTTGATTTACTCGGGTGCAGACTGGGCAAGTCCAACTTGGTCGCCGTTCTTTGTCAAAACCACTACCCCAATTGGCTTGACCTTGAATTCCGTGACCGACGCTGATGGCGACGGCTTGGATGACCTCGTGTTGCATTGGGGTGATCGCAACCGGTTAATGTCGTCGGCAACTGGCAGCATTCTGTGGTCGCCCACCTACGTTTCCTACACTTACGCTCGCACCGGCGATATGGATGGAGACGGCGTCGACGATTTCCTGCTTGGCAACAAGGGAAGTGGGGGTTCCTTCGCCGACGGCAATGTGAAGGTTTACTCGGGTGCAACGCGGGTAAGGCAGTACGTCGTTTACGCGCCGGGTTATTCTGGTTGGGAGCTCGGTTCTTCAATCACAGGCGTGGGCGATTTAAATGCAGACGGCTACGCAGATTTTGCCGCTGGCGCCCCTAGCCGCACTCTTGGCTCGGTGCTCGATTATGGCATGGCCAAGCTTTACTCAGGCAAAACCGGGGACGAGTTGTACACCTACGAGGCCTACCCGGCAGCCGGTTACTTCGGTGACCGCATGACTTCCGCCGACATCGATGGCGACGGCAGCCTGGAGCTTTTGGTCGGAGCCGGAGATACTCACCACTTCGACGGCGTCAACAATCACCTCAACGCGGGCATGATCACGCCGCTGGGCTTTGAGCCGTTGATGTACATCTCTGAACGCGAAATGAGTTCCTCGGCGGGTGCTGTGGTGACTTTTTATCACAACTTCCCGGGGGCCAACACTCAGTTTGCGTTGTTGGCTTCGCAAACCGGAACGAGCCCGGTTACATTGCAGAACGGCGTGCCGGTACCGTTGGTCTATGACTACGCAACCTCGGTGATGTACAACTCACCGCCAGCATGGTTCACCAATTCCATCGGCACCACCGACGCCGCTGGCCAAGCCGTCACTACCTTGACTCTGTACCCCAACGACGCGGCAAGCTTAGTGGGGACCGACATTTGGTTCTCGGCACTAGGCTTCAACGGTAGCGAAGGCCCAGGCATGCACTGGGCAAGTTGTGTGCAAAAGCTCACGGTTCTACCGTAATTCCACCGCCATGTAGATCGAAGTACCCCGCCTCGGCATTCAAGCCGACGCGGGGTTTTCTGCTATGATGCTGTCGGTATTTTGAAAATGAAAAACATTGTTCTTCCCGCTCTAATTTGCTCGCTTTTTGCCTCATGTGCCTCTGCGCCGGACGTTGATCCGGAGATGAATATGGGGCGGATTTATTCCCGAGCTCAGTTCGGGGATTACGAAAAAGCCACTTACAGCTTTGAATGGGGGGTGCGAGATGACCCCACGCTGGACATCACCCGAAATGATTGGGATCTTCAGTTTGGGAATGGTGGAGACTACTTCGAGGTCAACATGGTCACTGATGATCGTAGTCGCTTGGTGGATTTAGGGCCGATGACATG